>URTO01000099.1 GCA_900550745.1 uncultured Desulfovibrio sp.
AGGGAAATGGCGTGTCCCAGTTCCTGCAATATATCGGCGCGGCCCAGGCTTATCTCAAGTTTGAAAGCGTCCGCGTCAGTGCCGGGAAAGCTGGAGCCGTTTTTTTCCGACGATGTTTCTTCCCCAATGGAGGGCACTTCCGATGGGCCGTCGTATGCGGGTGGGGTCGATTCCGCCTTGCTGCGGGCAAACGGCCCTTTTTTCCAAAAGGCGAGGGCGCTGTGAAGTTTTCCAAGCCGGTCGTGCAGCCAAGCCCGGAAGGAATACGCCCCGGAGGAAGGCAGGAAGGCCCGCGCCCGGCGGTGTTCACGTATACCGGCGGTCAGCAGCCCAAGGCCCACGGCAAGGGCCGCACAATCGATTCCCGCAAGCTGCCAGGGGCCGCTCATAAGGGAACCCGGCAGGGCTATCCCTCCGGTCATGCCGTTGAGCACCGGGAGCAATGCGAGGGCCGCGCCCCCCACCACAAGCTGTTCGCCGCGGGCCAAAGGCCACGGACGCGCCCAAGCGTGTGTGAAACAGCAAGCCCACACAAAAAAGAATGTGAGCATTTCCCACACGTCGCGCTGGATCAGGTCGGCGGAAAGCAGGCGGTTCCCCCAGAAGAATGAGGCTACGGAAAGGGGCAGCCCCGCGATCAGCGCCGTGTTCACGGCGGATACCGCACGGAGGGAAGACGGGGGCGTCCCCACCTTTTCCCGCATACGTTCCCACAGGATAAGCCCAGCGGCGATCATGCCCGCAGTCAGCAGCCCGGAGAGGAACAGCAAGGCGCGCGGAAGCGGGCCGGCAAAACGCCCAAGATGGATTGCGCTGGCGGCGTACCAGACGGAACGCACAAGGGAAGGCGATTCCTCTTGCGTGGATTCATAGATTTTGCCCGTATCGGGAACGAGGGTAAGCCGTTCCGGAGTGGCCCGGCGCGCCAGCAGCCCACCGCGCGACTGGACGGCTTCAACAGAAACCGCGCGATCATCCTGGAAAGAGATGACCAGTTCCCCCGCACCGCATTCCGGCCACCGTGCATCCGCAATCCGAAGCAGGCGTTCCGGGTCGGGTATGCCATAGTCCTTCCAAGGCGTATGCCCGCCGGGGCTGTATGTCTTCTCGGCCCCATTGCCGCTGGGCAGCAGGGGGGGCCGCTTCGATTCCATGACGAAGGAACGCGCATCCTCACGGTAGAAAGGGTACAGTGCGGAAGGCAGGAGCGACTGCGCGAGCAGCACAAGCCCGGATATGGAAAACAAGAGGCAGAAGGGAAGGATCAGCCCGCCAAGGACACAGTGGGAGTCACGCCAGGCGAGTTTTCCCGGCCGGGGATGGAACAGGAAAAAATCGCGGAAAAAATGCGAACGCAGGCAAACCCCGCTGACGAGCACCACCAGCATCGCCAGCGTTGCCATACCGATCAGGCTGCGGCCCGTACCCCGGTCCACCCCAAAAAGGTCGACGTGGAGCCGATACAGGAATGTCCCGCCGCGCGTAAGGCGCGCCTCCACCTTGCCGCCGTCTTCCGGATCGAAATATTCGGGGGCCATGCCGTGGTGGGCATGCACCTCCTCCCCAGAGGCCCATGCCGCTGCGGGCAGGGGCATCCGTTCCGTGGGCAGGACGATGCGCCACATGCTTTCACCGGGGGCCCGGCTGGCGAGATAGTCCAACCCTGAACGGGCGGCCCGCACCTTTTCCTCGATACCGGTATGGGGCAAGGCCGCCTCATGCGTTTCCGGCTGAAGCCAGAAGGTAATCTCGTAACGGTACAGCGCCAGCGAGCCGAAAAGGAACAGGAAAAAGCCGATCCATCCGATGACGAGCCCCACGGAAGAGTGCAGCTCGCGCAGGCTGCTGCGGAAGGAAACGCTCATGGCTGAACCTCCTTGTCCCGGCAGGGCGGCTGCGTAAGCAGGGACATTCCAAAGTACGCCAACATCACAAGCGGCGTAAACAAAACGAGGACGATAAGGAAAGCTGCGGCCGTCGCCTCAAAAGGAGGCAGCGGCAATACGGAAGACAGGCCAGGGGCCAACAGCCAGATACCAAGATAGCCGGCCGCGAGCGCACCTGCGGCGCGGAGCCACGGCAGGAGCCGCGGATGGATGGACAGTAGGCGATTCATTTCGGCATCCTCAGGAATAGTAAACAGGAGGGATGGCATGCGGGATTGGAGGCCCGCATGCCATCCTGCCGCCCCATAAAGGGCGGATTGTCGGCGTAACGGTTTAGAAGGTATAGGCTACCTTGAGCCACAGGCGGCGGCCATCCTGCGCATAGCTGTAGGTATCGCCGGTGTCGCGCTTGTCGTTGAAGAGGTTGTAGATCACGGCGCTGAGCTTGAGGTTCTCGTAGGCTTCCCAAGTGATGCCGATATCCGTGGTGAGCGTGGTGTCTTCATTTTCGTCCAGCGTGCCGCCCTGACCGAAGTTCGGATAATATTCCTTGCCCCTGTACTGGAGCGTGGCGAACGTGCTTACGTCCTCAATGGGCATCCAGTCGACGGTGAGGTTGGCCATATGCTTGGGCGTGGCCACAAGGGGAGCCCCAACAAGTCCGTCATACTTATGAAATTCATAGGGCAGGTTGGTCGCCCCGTCCGTAATCTTGGAGTGGGTGTAGGTGTAGTTGGCCTTGGCGGAAAGGGCTTCCGTGAACTTGTAGCCCAAGCTGAATTCCACGCCGTAGACATGGGCCCCGGTGACGTTGTAGTAGGTGCTGAGCCCCTTCCCTGTATCCGGATCCTCGACGGGCAGGTTGTCAGGCCCAAGGATGCCGTCGGTTCCCGTGTTGACGATCTTGTTTTCGTAGTCGGTGTAGATCTCGGTGGTCGCCGCATCATTAAAAAAATCGTCATAAAGGATGCCCAGTTCGTAGTTGACGCTCTTTTCAGGATCAAGAGAGGGGTTGCCGCGGGTGATGGAACCACCCCGCTGCGGCAGGCCGAACGAGGGATCAAGCTGGATGATGGAAGGGGACTTGAAGCCCCAAGCGACGCCGCCCTTCAGCGTCCAGTCGGGCAGGAAATTCCATACGGCGTAGGCACGCGGCGACCAGTGCGCGCCGAAGTAGTCGTTATGATCGTAGCGGACGCCCCCGGTCAGGCTGAAGTTGTCCAGCAGCCACCATTCGTCCTCGATGAAGGCTGAAAATTCTTCCATGGAAGACGTCGTATTCTTGACCGTACCATTCGAGGTAATGCTGGAATAATACCCCGAATCCTTGAGCTCTCCCTTTTTGTACTGCCCGCCGACAAGCAGGATATGGTCGCCCAGCGGCAGGTTATAGGTGCCTTCCAGCGTGGTGTTGGTCACTTCCGGGCGGCCGCTCTGGGTGCCTTCGCTGCTGATCTCCTCACGGTAGGCGTCAAATTCCATTCTGCCCGAAAGGATGTTCCCGGCATAGGAAAAGTCGTACTGCGTGCGGTCATAGATGGTTTCTTTGGAATCCGCATCGGGGGCCAGGGTCTTGCCGCCCGTCGTGTTGAACGTCTGCTCCTGTTCGGTGATGCCGAGCATGAATTCCTGCCCCTCCACAGGGGTGAACCACAACCGCGTGGTGCCGTTCAACTTCTTGTGCCGGGCCACGCCGTCAAGAACATGGTCTTCCTGTCTGGCCGAGGCGTCACCCCAGATCTGGACGCCCAGCTTTCCGGGGATGATGGGGCCCGTCAGGTAAATATCCCCCGCCAGCGCATCGCCGCCCGATCCCTGCCGGATGGTGGAGCTGGTGGAGAACGCCCCCGTCCACTTGTCGCCCACCTTGCGGGTGATGACGTTGATCACGCCGCCCATGGCTTCGGAGCCGTACAGCGTGGACATGGGGCCGCGGATGACTTCGATGCGCTCTATGGCTTCCATCGGGGGCATCCATCTGGTTTCCATGCCCTGGTTGATGCCTCCCTTCTGAGTGGTGCCCGTCGTATTCTGGCGGCGCCCGTCCACCAGGATCAACACCTTGTCGGATTCCATGCCGCGGATGGAAATGGTGCCGGTATCCCCGCCGAGCATGGATACGCCCTCTACGTCACGCAGCGCGTCCGACAGAGAATTGACGGCCTTGTTTTCAAGCTCCTGCCGGGTGATGACGGTCACAGAGGCCGGGGCATCTTTGACTTCCTGCGCATAGCCCGCTGCGGTCACGACGACTTCGGACGAGTCGATCACATCTGCGGCATGGGCCGGGGCCGCCCCCAATGCGCAAAGCATGGCGAAAACACCGAGAGCCGGGGCCGGCTTCCCGATTTTGGCCGATACACTCTTCAAGGCGGCAGACATACCTCTCATTCCTCCTTGGCCTTATTGTCAAACGGGCCATGATACGTTAGATTGTGATTATGAAAATCAACATCACTAATGCGAGGAAAAATAAAAAGGAGTCCTGACAGCAAACTGACAGCCCCATTTTTTTTCGGGCCATGCGCAGGATTTTTGTTTTGGCTCTGTCATGGTACATGGTTGTTTTGTTTCAGCAATACACTGAAAATATATGCTTTTTCTCCAAATTTTCCGCCAGTGGGTTCTGTGATTGGGGGATTTTATTGGTTATTTCCTTGGAATTTCAAGGAAATAAAGCATCAACCGTTTCTAGGACACAGCCTTTGTTTTCTGGAGGAGTCATGACCCTGCTGGTTATTGAAGATCACCCCGTATTGCGTTCCCGGCTGATGGAACATTTCACCCGCGCGGGGTTTGCCGCGGATGCCGCACCCGACGGTGCAAGTGCGCGGGACTATTTGGATAACAGGATGTATGACGTTGTAATCCTTGATCTTGGCCTGCCGGACATGGACGGGATCGACCTACTCGCCCGCCGGAACGCGGGCATGCAGCGCTGCGTCATCCTGACGGCGCGGGATGCGCTGGAGGATCGGGTGCGCGGGCTGGATCTCGGCGCGGACGACTATGTCCTGAAGCCATTCGCCATGGCGGAGCTTGACGCCCGCGTCTGGGCCGTGCTGCGCCGTCCGGGAAGCATCTCTTCGGGGATATTGTCCTGCGGGAGGCTGCATTTCGACGCGCGCGCCCGGCACGCCTCGGTCGAAGGGCGGGCGCTGCCCCTATCGCGCCGGGAGGGGATGCTGTTGGAGGAACTGCTGCGCCAGTCCCCCCGCGTTGTGATCAAGGAGCTGCTTGAGGAACGCCTCTACAACTATGAAGAGGAAGTCACCCCGAACGCGGTGGAGGCTGTCGCTTCCCGCCTGCGCCGCAAGCTGCTCAGCGCGGGCGCGGACTGCCGCATGGAGACGGCGCGGGGGCTGGGGTACCGCATCGTTCCGTCAGAATCCTCCGGCGAGAGGGCACCCTCTCAGAGGCGCGGCTGATGCCCTGCCGCCCCATAGAGTTCAGCCTGCGTTCGCGCATCCTCGTGGCCTTGGTGATCGTTCTGGTGCCGGCCATCGTCTTGCCGATGATCCATGTCTATGGCACACGGGACGATCTGCGGCGCAACATACTGCTCTTCCAAGCCGAAAAGGTATCGCGGGGCATCCGCGCCGACACCGTGGATCAACTGCCCCTTACGTCCAAAAACGGCGAAGAGATGTATTACACGCTCTATACGCCGGAAGGGGAACTGCTCTGGCACTCCCCAAACGCCGGTCGCCCGCGTATGTTCCGTCCCGCGCTTCTGGACGAGAGGAAACGCTTCAACGGCTGGTATTCGGCCTACGCCGGGGCGGAAATCAGCGTTCCGGTGCGCCTCCCTGACGGCAACATCCTTATGGTGTCCAAACGCGACGAAAAGGAACGCGAGGTGCTTGACAGGCTTCTGGGGAGCCGGTTGGAAAAAAGCCTCTTCCTGCTGATGACATACGGAACGCTCGCAGTGCTGCTGGTCACGTTCCTGCTGCGGTGGACCATGCGCCCCGTCTACAGGGCCGCCGCCCTGACCCGCCGGATCAAACCCGACGAGCCGGGGCAAAGCATACCTCTGGCAGGCGTCCCTTCCGAAATGCGCGAGCTTGTGGAGGCCGCCAACGAGGTGCTCAAACGCCTCTCGGCAGCCTATCAGAGGGAAAAGCATTTCGTATCCGATGCCGCGCATCAGCTCCGCACGCCTTTGACCGTCCTTGGGCTCATGCTGGAAGAAGGCAAGAACGAAGGGCGGCCGGACTGGGAGGGGATCCGGCGGGAGTTCCGGCATATGGAACGCATGGTGCAGCAGCTTGGGCGGCTGGCCAAAAGCGAGGGGATGGCCCTGCACGCGCCCCCCAAGCCGGTCAACTTTTCCCGGCTGGTTAGGGAAACCGCGGCGGCCCTGTTCCCACTCTTTGAGAAACAGGGGAGGATGCTGGAAGCCTTCATCATGGACGGCCTCCACTGCCGCTGCGATCCCATCACCATGCGCGAACTCGTGATCAACCTGCTTGAAAACGCGCTGCTGCACGGCAAGGGGACGGTACGGGTCAGCGTGCTCCAGAAAAACGGGCGCATACTCATGGACGTGTCGGATGAAGGGGAAGGGGTGCCCGAAATGCTGCGTGAATCCATGTTTGAACGGTTCCGTAAAAGGGAAAGCAACTCCCCCGGCTCTGGATTGGGCCTTGCCATTGCACGGCAGACGGCCCGCAATGCCGGAGGCAGCGTCGCCTTCATTTCGTCCAGCCCCTGCGTGCTGCGGCTGGATATTCCGAAAGCGGCGGCGGAATGACTTCCCTCCGCCCCATGCCCCCTGAACCGGCAGGTTCCTGCCGCACGGGAACACGGACGCCGGACAATGCGCCGCGCCACATATGCACCCCCTCCGGCGCGGCCTAAAAAACGGCAAGTATAACTCCGCGCCCCGCCGCCACATATGCCGCCCCCTCCCCGTCTCCCACCAGCCCACCAAGGCAAGACGCAAGCGGTGCCCGGCACCGTCCGGCCGTTTTGGGCAAGCGGACACGCCGCTGCCGTACATCACCGCCCATCGGTTCAGCCGCGAATACCGGCTCGGAGACACCCCAGCCGTCAAGGGAGGATGCCATGCTTGAGATTACCCGCATTTCCCTGTCGAAAGACGCCCCTGCCGCCAAAGGAAGATACGCCCGTGGAACGGGACGGCATTGGCCTGAACCTCAGCACGTTGGAACGGGGAAACGAATATTTCTTCTTCTCCCGTATAGAACCTAAAGCCACACTGGAGCAAAAAATCATGCGTGCC
>URTO01000100.1 GCA_900550745.1 uncultured Desulfovibrio sp.
TTGGGGAAGGGAGGGAAAAGCCTTTCTCCAGAAAGGTTTTCCCTCCCTTCCCCAATGTTTACCCCTCTTCACCCACGCCTTTCCCCGCCCCCACAAAACGACGCAGCTCGCGCCAAAGGGCATCAATGCCGCGCATGTCCTTGGAGGAAACGGGAAGGGGCATAACGCCGTTGAGCAGACGGCTCCACTCCTGCTGGCGCTTGCTGCGTTCGACCTGCGTACACTTGTCGGCTTTGGTCAGCACGGGCAAAAGCGGAATGCCGTGCACGCGCGCAAAGTCCGCGAGATCGCAATCCAAGGCCTGCGGCGGAATCCGGCAGTCGAGCAGCAGGGCTAAGGCCTTGAGCGCCGGGGTGTTCGTGAGGTAGTATTCAATCAGCTTGGCCCAGCTCTTGCGCTCTTCCTGCGAACACTTCGCATAGCCGTAGCCCGGAAGATCGACCAGAGAAAAGCCGTCGGGGGCGACCCTGTAGAAATTGATGGAACGCGTCTTGCCCGGCGTCGCGCTGATTTTGGCAAGCTGCTTGCGGCGGGCGAGGGCGTTGACGAGGGACGACTTCCCCACATTGGAACGCCCGGCAAGCGCAATCTGCGCTTCCTGACGCTGCTCAAGCACGGAAAGCTGCTCCTGAAGCTGCGGCTTATTGAACGTCGTCGCCTCAAGGGTCAGCGTGGGGGGAGTCTCTTTCATCATGCGGGAACCTCCGGTGTATGTTGACAAGCGCGGCCTGATGTTCGACAATATCAAGTTGCAGTGGCAAGGCTATCCTGCCGCAGCGTGAAAAGCAATCGCGGCAGCCGTCCGATTGCCCCGGATAAGGAACAAGCGGGGGGCGCAGAGCACTCCCTTGGTAAGTATTTGATATTCAGCACTGTTTTTGGAGGCAGCATGTATTCCACCACGGATTTCCGCAAGGGGCTTAAAATCGAAATCGACGGGACTCCCTTCGAAATCATCGAATTCCAACACTTCAAGCCCGGCAAAGGCGGAGCTATGGTACGTACCAAGCTGCGTAACATCCTCAATGGCCGCGTGCTGGACAACACCTTCCGTTCCGGCGAAAAGGTCGATCGCCCGAACCTCGAATCCCGCGACATGCAGTTCCTGTATCACGAAGGCGACCAGCTCGTTTTCATGGACATGACCACCTACGATCAGATGCACATGGATGCCGAAGCCACCGACGGCAAGGCCAACTACCTCAAGGACGGGCAGGAATGCCGCGTGCTTCTCTACAACGAAAAGCCGCTGGACATCGAAATCCCGGCCTCCCTCGTCCTTGAAGTCACCGAGACCGAACCCGGCGCCAAGGGCGACACGGTGAGCAACGTGACCAAGCCCGCCACCCTCGAAACCGGCGTCGTCATTCAGGTTCCGATTTTCGTGAACATCGGCGACCGCGTCAAGGTCGATACCCGCACCAACGCCTATCTCGGCCGCGAATAGTGCTCTTTCCGGCCCGGATCCCCGGTTCCGGGCCGGATGATCCCCGCTTCAACAGATCGCCATCCCTATCATGCAGACAAAACGGAGAGCGCCGGAGGAGGTTGCCATTACGGACGGACGCAAGATCGCCCGGGAACTGTTTGGGCTTTTTCTTATTTTCTGGGGGCTGCTGGTGCTCTTGAGCCTAGTGTCCTTTGATCAGAATGACCCCAGCATCAACCATGCCGTGAGCAACCCTGCAATCGTCAAAAATTACGCCGGGCTCTTCGGCGCATACCTCAGCGGGCTTCTGGTCGACATCTTCGGGTTCGCCGCGCTTGTCTGGCCCCTCGTCTTCCTTGCGTGGGGGGCGGGCTGCGTCTCCACATGGTTCACCATGCCGTGGTGGCGCTGGTTCGGCTTTACCCTTCTGGCGGCTTGCCTCATTTCCCTCGGTGCGGCCTGGAACCTCGGCATCGGCGACGTCCGGGGCGGCGGCATGCTCGGCATGACCCTTTATACCAAGTTCACCACCCTGTTCAGCCCGGTGGGGTCTTCCCTGATCTGGCTGTTCCTGCTGTTCATCTCCCTTGAGATGGCCTTCGGCATCGCGTGGCTCGCGCTTATCCGCAAAGGATGGGCCCTGCTGAAGGAACAGCTGAGCGGGACGCCCCTCTCCCTCGACGACTTGCCGGAGCGCCTTTCCAAGGTATCCATGCCCAAGGTCGCCCTGCCCAAAATCGGGTTGCCCCAAAAGGATAAGAAAAGCGAAGAAGAAACGGCCTCCAGCGTCATCCCGCTGTTCGAGATCCATGATGAAGAGGGAAGGCCCGCGCCCAAGCGCGAGGAACTGCTCAGCATGGATCCGCCCTTCCTCCTAGCGCCTGAGGAAACGCCCGCCGCGCCGAAAAAAAGCGCAGGGGAACCGCTCAAGCTCTGGGAGCCTCCGTCCGAGGATACCTTTGAGTTCCAGCCGGAAGAACCGCGTGCGGGGACGGGGACATCCGCGCCGCAGACGGACATCCGCTTGCCTTCCCCTGCGGATGCCGCCGCCAAGCCCGTCAATCTTCTCGCCGGGGAAAACCCGCTGCTGGCCCTGACCATCCCTGAAGTGCCGCCCGCCCCCGCACAGCCTCAGGCGGAACCGCAAGCCCCGGTTCACCCCGTACAGCCGTATGCGGCGGAGCAGCAAGCCACGGCTCAGCCTGCGCAGCCCCACGCGGAAGCGGCTTCCCACGCCCCGGAGCAGCCGCAGGACACCTTTGCATTCGCGCCGCAGCAGGATGCCGCGCAGACCGTTGCCCAATGGCAGCAAGCGCCGCAGCCGGTACAGGCTGCCGCACAGCCTGCGGCTCCGTCCGCGCCCGCCCAGCCGCCCGTGCAGGCGGCCCCAACGCCTCAGGCAATGTCTCAGGCCCCGGCCCAAACCGCGCAGCCCCGCATCGACGCGCCCGTGGGGACGGCCCCCGCCGCAGCGAAACCCCTCCTGCGCAAGCGCTCCTATCCCATGCCTTCGCTGGATCTGCTCCAACAGCCGCAGCAGAGCGATTCCCTGCCCACGAGGGAAGTGCTGGATCAGCAGAGCGCAAGCCTGATGAACTGCCTCTCCGAATTCAATATTCAGGGCGAACTGGTTCGGGTGACGCCCGGCCCGGTGATTACCCTGTTTGAAATCCGCCCCGCTCCGGGCGTCCGCGTGGGCCGGTTCACCAACCTGACCGACGACCTCGCCCGCAGCCTCAAGGCCGAAGCCATCCGCATTCAGGCCCCCGTGCCGGGATGCGACACCGTGGGCGTGGAAATCCCCAACCTGAACCGCTCCACCGTCAACTTCCGTGAGCTGATCCAGTCGGAAGCCTTCCAGAGTGCGCCGTCCCTGCTGACGATGGCCCTCGGCAAGGACATCGAAGGGCGCCCCGCCGTCCGGGATCTCGCCACCATGCCCCATGTGCTCGTCGCCGGTACGACGGGATCGGGCAAAAGCGTGTGCCTCAACTCCGTGTTGGTGAGCTTCCTCTACAAGGCCTCGCCGGATGAAGTGAAGCTCATGATGATCGACCCCAAGCGCGTGGAAATGGCGATGTATGCGAATCTGCCGCATCTCGTGCATCCTGTGGTGACGGAAACCTCCCTCGCCAAGACGGCGCTTGAATGGGCCGTGGCCGAGATGGACGGCCGTTACGACTGCCTCGCCAAGTTCGGGGTCAAAAACATCAAGGACTACAATAAGAAACTGGCTTCATTCGGCGACGAAAGGCCGCAGGAGTACGCCGATCTCAAGCCCATGCCCTACCTCGTCATCGTCATTGACGAACTGGCGGATCTCATGCTCACGGCGGGCAAGGATGTGGAAGGCTGCCTCGTGCGCCTTGCCCAGCTCGCCCGTGCCGCCGGCATCCACCTCATCGTGGCGACGCAGCGTCCGAGCGTGGACGTGGTGACGGGCCTCATCAAGGCAAACTTCCCGTGCCGCATTTCGTTTCAGGTCGCCAACAAGTATGACTCGCGCACCATCCTCGATACGGCCGGGGCCGAGCAGCTCCTCGGCAAGGGCGACATGCTGTTCAAGCCCACCGGCGGCAAACTCCAACGCCTGCACGGGCCTTTCGTCACCGACGACGAGGTGCAGGCCGTGGCCGATCACTGGAGACGCCAGTGCGCGCCGCAATACGAGGTGGATTTCACCGAATGGGGCACGTCCCTCGCGGAAAACGCCAAGGCGTCCTCGGCCCCGGCTTCCGGGCCGGGCAGTTCGGAAGAGGAATCCCTGTACGCCGAGGCCGTGGCCTTCGTGCAGGAGCAAGGCCGCATGTCCATTTCCCTGCTCCAGCGGCGTTTCCGCATCGGCTTCAACAAGGCCGCGCGGTTCGTCGAACGCATGGAGGAGGAAGGCATCCTTCCGCCCGCTTCCCGCGCCAATAAAGCCAGAACCGTGCGGATGGATTGATTTTTCAATGGGGGGAGCGCGTTCCGGCGCCCTTCCCCCGGCCTGCCTCCTGCCCGTTCCCATCGGCGGCAGGAGAACGTGCGGCGGACAGCCCTTTTCAGGAAGGGGACGCGCGCACGGGGGGACTTCCCGAAGAGGCGGGCTTCCCGGAACACGGCGGCCTGCCTGCCGGTCGTTGCGGCAAGACAGTTGATGCGTTCCGTGCCAAACACCCTTTTTCAGGAGATCATCATGCGTTTCCCGACCTTTTTCGCCTGTGCCGCGGCCCTGCTGCTGATCAGCGCGGGCGCTTCGCACGCGGCGGCTCCCGCCATTACGGGAGAGATGCAGAAAAAATATGAGGCGATGCAATCCTTTACCGCTGAGTTCACCCAACGCCTCGTCCATCAGGAAAGCGGCTCCGAGGAAACCCGTCAAGGTACCCTCGCCTTCCAGAAGCCGCTCCGTATCCGCTGGGAGACCAAGGCCCCCCATGCGGAACTTTTGGTCATCACGGACAAGGACGTATGGGACTACCTGCCCGACGAAGAGCTGGCCTACCAGTATTCTCCAGAAGTGGTTCACGACTCCCGCTCCATCATTCAGGTCATCACCGGCCAGAGCCGCCTCGACAAGGATTTCACCGTCGAGGCCGAGCCGGACGATAACGGACTGGCCGTGCTCCGGCTCTACCCCAAAGATCCTTCTCCGCAGCTTGTGGAGGCGCTCCTCTGGGTGGACAAGGGCACGAAGTTGATCAAGAAGGCGCAGATTCTGGACTTCTACGGCAACACCAATGAAGTGGCCCTGACCTCGCTGACGCCCGACGCGTCCATCAAGGCCGGAACCTTCCAGTTCACGCCTCCCCAGGGCATCACCGTGGAGAACCTGATGAATCAGGACGCTCCCGAACGCCCGCTGCTGCAATAACGCCCTAGCCCTGCGAGGTGTCCATGTCCATCGGCTCCCGGACGCATGAAGAATTCATGGAAGAGGCCCGTGCCTTTCACGGGTATCCCGCTCCCGGCCTGATCATCGGCGGCTACATGGTGGAGCTTGCCAAGCGCCACATACCGGAAGGCGTCCTGTACGACGCCATCAGCGAAACGGCCCACTGCCTCCCCGACGCCGTGCAGATGCTTACGCCGTGCACGGTCGGCAACGGCTGGCTTCGTGTCCTGCCCTTCGGCATTTACGCGTTGACCCTGTACGACAAGGCGACTGGGGAAGGTGTCCGCGTCGAGCTCGACAACGGCAAGCTGGAGCCCTACGACGCCATCCGCAGCTGGTTCCTCAAGGAGCGCCCCAAGAAGGAACAGGATAGCGAACGGCTGCAAGCCCAGATCAAGGAAGCGGGCGAGTCGATCCTCTCGTTCCGCAAAGTCCGCATCCGTCAGGACATGCTTGGGCGCCGCTCGTTCGGCGCAATCACCCGCTGCCCGCTCTGCGGTTCCCACTACCCCGCCTCCTACGGCGGGATCTGCCGCTCCTGCCAGGGGCAGTCCCCGTATGAGGACGGCCCCGGCTTCGCCCTGTCGCAGCAGCCCCGCATGCCCGCCCCCGTCCCGATCCCGGTCGAAGAGGCGGTCGGCAAGCACGCCCTGCACGACATGACGCAGATCATACCGGGCAAGGAAAAGGGCGCCGCGTTCGTCGCCGGGCAGGAGCTTTCCGCAGGGGACATCTGCCGCCTCCAGCAAATGGGCAAAAACCGCGTCTACGTTCAGGAAAACACGCCGCACCCCGAAGGCTGGGTGCATGAGGACGACGCCGCCCGCGGCTTCGCCCGGCTCATGCCCGGCGACGGCGTGGAAGTGGAAGCCGCCCCGCGCGAAGGCAAGGTCAACTTCCGGGCCACGCGCGACGGCATGCTGCTGGTGGACACGGAACGCCTTGAGCGCTTCAACCTCGTGCCCGACGTGATGTGCTGTACGCGCAAGAACTACAGCGTGCTCACCGCCGGGACGCGGCTTGCAGGAAGCCGGGCCATCCCGCTGTTCCTGTCCCGCCCCGGATTCCTCAAGGCGCTTTCCGTTTTGGAAGACGGCCCGTTGTTCAAAGTCGTGCCCATGCGCAAGGCCAAAATCGGCATCCTCGTAACCGGGACCGAAGTGTTTCAGGGGCTGATTGAGGATCGTTTCGCGCCCATCATCACCCAGAAGGCGCAGCAGCACCACTGCGAAGTGGTCAAGACGCTCTTCGCCCCTGACGACGCGGATCTCATCGTTCAGGGCGTGCGCGGCCTGCTTGAGGCCGGGGCGGACTTCATCGTCACCACGGCGGGCATGTCCGTCGATCCCGACGACCTCACCCGCAAGGGCCTCACCGAGGCGGGGCTTACGGACACCCTCTACGGCGTGCCCGCGCTGCCGGGGACGATGACCCTCATCGGGCGCATCGGCGGCGCGCAGATCATCGGCGTGCCCGCGTGCGCGCTGTTCTTCAAGACCACCGTTTTCGACATCATCCTGCCCCGCATGCTCGCCGGGGTACCCATCACCCGCCTCGATCTCGCCAAGCTCGGCAACGGCGGCCTGTGCATGGAATGCAAGGTCTGCACGTTCCCCAAGTGCCCCTTCGGGAAAGCCTGATACGCGGTATTTCAACGGCTCTGTTATAAGTATGTGGTCGTTTCATCTCCACAGTGTGGTGAAAATACAGCCTTTTTCTTCGGTTTTCCCCTTGGCGGGAACCACGGCCAAGGCATTTTTCCGGTTATCCCTTTGGAGCTTCAAGGAAAAAAGCATCAACCATTTTCTATAACAC
>URTO01000101.1 GCA_900550745.1 uncultured Desulfovibrio sp.
GTGCGATGTCTCACCGCACTCTAATCAATATCACTACATCATAGTGCGGAACTGCTGAATCTCTTTAATCATGGCTTCAAATTCCTCGCGTTCCTGCGTGGTTTGGGCCGCCAGCACTACGTCGTGGGTATCTTTGAACGTCTGTTTTTCTTTCAGTTCCTTTAAGCTCCCAAATACGCGGCATGGGCCGTTGGCGTAGGAGACAAGCCCCTGCACTTCCGGGTGTTCGGCCTCGCCGAACAGGTAGAGGGAAGTCCCCCGCCGGGTGGCCTCGTCGATGGCGAGCTGCGCCTGTTTGACCTTAGGGCATGTCGCATCAAGGACATGCGCCCCGAGGCCGAGCAGGCGCGCCTCGTCTTTTCGCGGTATGCCGTGCGCCCGGATGATGACGGTGTCCCCCGGCTGTACGGCGTCAAGCGAGTGCGCGAGGATGACCCCCTGCCGCATGTACGTATCCATGACCTGCGGGTTGTGGATGATGGGGCCGAGCATGACCAGCCTGCCGGAACTGCGGGCCTTGTGTTCCTTGATGGCCTGATCGAGCTTGCGCAGGGCAAGCCCTACCCCCATGCAGAATCCCGCTGTTTTGGCGCGCAATACTATTGCCATTGTCTTCTCCTCGGTACTGCCGCTGGGTTATAGCGGATTGGCTGTAATTAGGTCTAACGAGCTGGAAAGGGCATTTTTCTGAAAGCTCCGCCAAAGCTGACGGTTCTTTTTATTCTTGAAACTCCCGATAGATGGCCGGCAAAATGCCTTAGGCGCGGCGTGCGCCAACGGAAAAATTGGAAAAAGCTGTATCTTCGCATGGGTAGAGATGGAACATCCACGTTCCATGACAGGGCTTTCCCGAAAAGCCTTCTCTCCCTGAGCCTGTCGGCATAAAGCCCTTCCCTCATCCTTTGCTCTGATCGGCTCCCTGCCCCGCAGCGTTCCCGAAGCTGGATTCCTTTGGAATGGCGGGTGTTGCAAGGCAACCCGTTCTACTGTCGTCTTTCAGGTTTATGACAGGGCCTTCCCGAAAGGCCCTCTCATCCTGAGCCTGTCGGCACAAAGCCCCTCCCTCATCCTTTGCTCTGATCGGCTCCCTGCCCCGCAGCGTTCCCGAAGCTGGATTTCTTTGGAATGGCGGGTGTTGCAAGGCAACCCGTTCTACTGTCGTCTTTCAGGTTCATGCAGGGGCTTCCCGAAAGTCCCTCTCCTCCTGAGCCTGTCGGCACAAAGCCCCTCCCTCATCCTTTGTTCTGATCGGCTCCCTGCCCCACAGCGTTCCCGAAGCTGGATTCCTCTGGAATGGCGGGCCTTGCAAGGCAATCCGTTCTACCGCCGTCTTTGCCCTCCCTGAAGCCGCGGCCTGAGGAACCGGATGGTGTACGGGACGATGAGGATTTTGCCGGGGCCGTCTTCCGCAGGATCGGAAATAAGGCTTTCACGGGGAAGCTGATGGAGGGCTCCGGGCTCGATACTGGAATCGAACAGCATGAGCGTATCGCCGGCCACATCATTGCAACAAGTCCAATGCCGTATCACCGCCTCCGTGGGGTAGAGGCTCCGTACGAACTGAAGCAGTACGGCGTTGCGTTCGCCGCGCCGCAGCCAGTCGGCAATGGCGTCCCAGAGGGCGGCGGGGGAAGGCGCGCCCGGACCGGGGAAATGGGTCGGAAAGGGGCGGGCCGTCAGCAGCGAGCCCTGTTTTTCCAAGCGTGCCAGCATGGAATCCACCCAGTCCACATAATCCGTCCGCTGATCGAGGAGGGCACGGAACGATTCCTCGTCGCGTGCGGCGTCGAGCAAGGCTTCGTGCAGGATGGATCGGCAGGCGAGCAGCCGCGTGGCGTTGATGTGCCGCATGGCGTTGATGACCGCATAGGCGGCGCAAAAAACATCGAGTTGTCCCTGATAGGCCGGATTCATGGCAAATTCCTCACGGGGAGGAAGTGTGCCGGGAGCGGGGAGGGAGGTCAACCGGATTTTGGGCCATAAAGGGCCTTATGGGGCGATCCTCCGGGATGACGGCGGGTTCCGGGAAAGGAAATCATGCCGCAGGTACTGGACAACGGGAAAGCGTCATGGTAAAAAGGCAACTGTATGTGTATATCTGGATACCTTGATATAGATGCGCGGAGATTCCGCATCCGGCATATCAAGATGGAACAAGGTCAATTTACAGGCGGCACCCGTTGCACCGCCCGATGAAGGAGCTACCCCATGCAGCCCGAAAAAGGCAGATATTTCTTTACGTCCGAGTCCGTGACCGAAGGTCATCCCGATAAGGTCGCCGACCAGATTTCCGACGCCATCCTTGACACGCTGATTGAACAGGACCCCAATTCCCGTGTGGCGTGCGAAACCCTCGTGACGACCGGCATGGCCGTCATCGCCGGTGAAATCAGCACCAAGGGCTATGCCGACCTGCCGAAGGTCGTCCGCGAAACCATCAAGGAAATCGGCTACAGCAGTTCCGAAATGGGCTTTGACTGGCAGACGTGCGCCGTTATTTCCTCCATCGACCATCAGTCCGGCGACATTGCGCAGGGTGTGGATCGCGAGGACCCGGAAAATCAGGGCGCCGGCGATCAGGGCATGATGTTCGGCTTCGCGTGCAGCGAGACCCCCACCCTGATGCCCGCCCCCATCTACTGGGCGCACCAGCTTTCGCAGCAGCTCACCAAGGTTCGCAAGGACGGCCTGGTGGACTTTTTCCGTCCCGACGGCAAGACGCAGGTTTCTTTTGAATACGTCGACGGCAAGCCGATCCGCATCAACAACGTGGTGGTATCCACGCAGCATGCCGCGTCCGCTTCCCAGGCCGACATCATCGAAGCCGTGAAGCGCACCGTCATCCGCCCCGTGCTGGAACCCTCCGGCCTGTTCGATGAGAAGGATTGCGAAATCTTCATCAACACCACGGGCCGTTTCGTTGTCGGCGGCCCTATGGGTGACTGCGGTCTGACCGGGCGCAAGATCATTCAGGATACCTACGGCGGTTCCGGGCATCACGGCGGCGGTGCCTTCTCCGGCAAGGACCCCTCCAAGGTCGACCGTTCCGCCGCCTATATGGGCCGCTATGTGGCCAAGAACGTGGTCGCCGCCGGTTTGGCCCCGCGCTGCGAAGTGCAGATCGCGTATTGCATCGGCGTAGCCGAGCCCGTGTCCGTGCTGGTGTCCTCCCTCGGCACGAGCGAGATCCCGGACGAAGTGCTCACCAAGGCCGTGCGCGAAGTGTTCGACCTGCGCCCCTACCACATCACGAAGCGCCTCGATCTGCTCCGCCCCATCTACAAGAAAACGTCCTGCTACGGTCACTTTGGCCGTGAACTCCCCGAATTTGCGTGGGAACGCACCGACGCCGTCGCGGATCTCCGTACCGCCGCGAAGGTTTGAGCGTGGCCGCATACGGTCATACCCTCGTAATGCCCCTTTAAGCGCCAAGCCCGGCGTTTGAGGCTATGGGACGGAAAAGGCGCCTCTCTGTGGAGGGCGCCTTTTTTTGCTGGAAAATCGTCCGCGTTAGAGATAGTCCTGAGAGGGATTATATCTATGCGGAGGTGCCCAGTGAGGGTCAGCAAAAGTCAAAAGCGGTTCTTTTTGGAAAAAGCCTTTTGGGAGCAGCTTCGGAACTGGGGCTGGATTTATCTCTTCTTTGCCGGTTTTTCTTTGTTGACGGGATTGATTTCATTCGGGGCCACGCTGCGCTGGTTTCCCCTTTCCGACATGCTGCGTTCGCTGCTGCTCGATACCCTGTTGACGCTGCCTGTGATGTTTCTTCCCGGTGTGCTTGGCGTGGGGTTCCTCATCCTGTCGTTCGTGCCCTTTCTTGCCGTCACCCTCGCCAATGTCGTGCATATCCTGCTGTACCGCGCCCCCATATCAACCTTTGCGATCCAGTCCATTTTTGAGACGACCTCCAATGAGGCGAGGGAATTTGTCACGGACTTTTTTTCTATCCCCAATGCGCTCATTCTCGCGGCCGTTTTTGTGATACCGTTTTTCCTCCTTGTGAAGGCGGTACGGGCCAGACGTTCTCTCTCTCTCTCTCTCTCTCTCTCTCTCTCTCTCTCTCTCCAGTACACGTATTGCTCTTAATCCTTTGCATCCCCATCGCCTATTCAGCCGTGCGCAAGGGGCCGCGCCTGCTTGCCTCCCACGGGGTATACCAGTTTTGCACGACCCTCTGCCGCTATGCCGATGAAATACGGGCTGTGGATGCCGTACGTACCGAGAGGCAAAGCCTGTCGCTGGCTCCCGTGGCTTTTCTGGACGGCGATCCCGCCATGCCGCGGACGTATGTTTTCATCGTCGGGGAGTCGGCGAACCGGAACCATTTTTCCCTGTATGGCTACAAGCGGAACACGACGCCGAGGCTGGAGTCCATGCGGGATGAGCTGGTCATTTTTGACGATGTCATCAGCCCGGACACCCATACCATCCCCAGCTTGCGGAAAGTCCTCCTTTTCCCGGAACTGCGGCAAGGCGATTCCATCCTGAGCAGCCCATCCGTTTTGACCCTTCTGAACAGCGCGGGATTTACGACATACTGGATTTCCAATCAGGCCGTGAATGTGGAGGGGGCTACGGGGGTAAGGCTGTTCGCTGAAGACGCAAAGCATGTTTCGTTCCTCAATATGGCCCGTGATGAGGGCCGGAGCGTGAGCTATGACGCGGTGGTGCTGCCGGAACTGGAAAAGGTGCTCGGCAACGCGGTGGAGCGTAAGGCCGTCTTTATCCATTTGATGGGCTCCCACCTGACGTATGCGCTGCGGTATCCCCCGGAATTCGGCGTGTTTTCTTCCACGGACGACATCCCCACAAAACTGTGGAGGCCGGAAAGCGCAAAACGGTATGTCAATACGTACGATAATTCCATACTGTACACGGATCTTATTGTGTCCGGCATCATCAATGCCGTAAAACGGAAGGGCGGGAACGCCTTTGTGGTGTATTTTTCGGATCATGGGCAGGAAGTGTATGATACGCGCCCGGTACGCGGGCAAATAGCCAATGATCCCTCGAAGCATATGCTGGATATTCCCTTCCTGTGCTGGTTTTCTCCCGAATATCAGCGCAGGAACGCCGAGTTTGTGGGGCGGGTGAAAGGGGCCGTCCATAAGCCCTGGGTGACGTCGGAGTTTGCCTATGCCGCGGCGGAGCTTGCCCGGCTTTCGTTCGGGGGGAGCAAACCGGAAAAAACGCCCTTCTCGGCGGGCTATGAGCCTTGGGCCCGGTACGCCCCCAATGGAAGCGAGTATGGCTCGTTGGATAAATAGCCGTTCCGTGCTTGACATCGGCTTTGTTTCCTTGAACTGTAACCGATACGCGCTGCGGCGCGGCGTTCCCGTTTTTTCGGCGGGGCCAAAACAAACCACGAGAGTCAGGCCATGATAGTTGCAGACGTTCATAACCATACCAACGCGTCCCACGGCAAGGCGTCCGTCGGCGAGATGTATGCCGCCGCCAAGGAGCGCGGCCTTGCCGTATACGGTTTTTCCGAGCATTCCCCCCGTCCCGAAGCGTATTCCTATCCTGTGGAATACCGGGAACATCTGCGCCGGAATTTCGTGCGCTACGCCAGTGAGGTCATGCAGCTCCGCGCTTTGTCGAGTTCGCCCAAGGTGCTGCTCGGCATGGAGCTGGACTGGTTCCCCTCCGAGCGGGCCTTCATGGAGGCCGCCGTTGCGGCGTACCCGTTCGACTACATCATCGGGGGCATCCATTTCCTTGGTTCGTGGGGGTTCGACTTCACGCAGGACGACTGGAAGATCAGCCCGCAGCAGTGCCATACGCGCTATGAAAATTATTTCCGTACGCTGGCGGATATGGCCCGCAGCGGGCTGGTGGACATCGCCGCGCACCCCGACATCATCAAGCTGTATTCCGTGGACGTGTTCCATCAATGGCTCGCCATGCCGGAGAGCCTTGCCTTGATCCGTGAGGCGTTGACGGCTATCCGCGACAACGGGCTGGCGATGGAGGTTTCCTCCGCCGGGCTGCGCAAGCCGTGCAATGAGATTTATCCTCACCCGGCGATCATGGAGCTGGCTTCGGAGCTGGGGGTGAAGATCAGCTTCGGGTCTGATGCGCATTGCCCGAACACGCCCGCCTATGCGTTCGACAAGCTGGAAGCCTATGCCCGTTCCTACGGCTACACGTCCAGCGTCATTTTTGAGAACAGGAAGCCCCGCGAGATCGGTTTTTAGAAGATTGGGAAGGGAGAGGGCCCCTTTCTGAAGAAAGGCTCCCTCTCCCCTCCCAAACCCACCCCCCCTCCCTCCAAAGACTTTCGGCTGGTGGGGAGGCCGCGCGGCGGGAGTCCCGTTTTGCGGAAAGGCAAAAGGGGCGCTGGCTGTTTGTCCCCTTTTTCCAACGGCTATGTCATGGAATGTGGTTGTTTCATCTTCGCAATATGATGAAAATATGGCCTTTTTCTCCAATGGTTCCGTTGGCGGGCCCTATGGCCGGCATTGTATTGGTTATTCCTTTGGAGTTCCAAGAGGTTCTGTCACGGCATATGGTTGCTTTGTTTTTGTAGTGCACTGAAAATAGATACTTTTTATCTTGTTTTTCCGCTGAGGGGCTCCATGATTGGGCATTTTATGGGGTATTCCTTTGGCCCTGTTATCGTATGTGGTTGTTTCATCTCTACAGCACGGTGAAAACTACAACCTTTTTCTCCAGTTTTTCCCTTGGCGGAATCCACGGCTAAGGCATTTTGCCGGTTATTCCTTTGGAACTTCAAGGAAAAAAGCATCAACCGTTTCCTATGGCACAGCCCTTTAAGAAAGCAGGCATCAACCATTTTCTATGGCACAGCCTTTCCAATAGGGCGGTTGCCGTGCCGGAAAGGTGCGAAGGCGGCGGAAAGACGTTGTTTTTGGTTGTGCCGCAGGAAGCGGCTGAAAGTGTATTTCTTGAAGTTCCAAAGAGATAACCGACAAAAGGGCTCGTTATGGAGCCCATCGGCGGAAAAAACGGATCAAAACGGCATGTTCACCATATTGTGGATATAAAGCAAATGGCGCGGTCACAGTATGTGGTTGTTTCATCTCTACAGCACGGTGAAATACAGCCTTTTTTCCAGTTTTCC
>URTO01000102.1 GCA_900550745.1 uncultured Desulfovibrio sp.
TGTATGACTTTCTCCCATAGGTCATAGTCTTGTCGGTAGATTTTCTCAATTTTCTGCCTGATGCCCGGATAGTACATACGCACTTGTGACAGGAAATGAAAGTAGTAGAAGTTAGGGCTACAATCATGCGGGCTGCTATTATCGTCAATCAGTTCAACAATCCTTTTCATGGAAGCGGCTACCCCCGCCACGTATTGCCCGATGAACTTCTCCAACGTATCGGCACGGAAGAAATGCAGAAGATTGCTGGCGCTATTCAGGAAGGCGCTCAGGCGTACCTGAACCGTCAGTACAAAACCATCGCCATCGTGGGCGTGATTGTGGCCGTGCTTCTGGCGTGGGCCCTGTCCGGCCTTGTGGCGCTGGGTTTCGTGCTTGGCGCGGTGCTGTCCGGCGCCGCTGGCTACATCGGCATGAATGTTTCCGTGCGTGCCAACATCCGTACCACTGAAGCCGCCCGTCAGGGTATGACCCCCGCCCTCAACGTGGCTTTTCAGGCCGGTGCTGTGACGGGCCTGCTGGTTGTGGGCCTTGGCCTGCTTGGTGTGGTTCTTTATTACGGCCTGTTGACCATGTTCGGCGTGGAACAGAAGACCATGCTTGAAGCCCTTGTGGCCCTCAGCTTCGGCGCTTCCTTGATCTCCATCTTCGCCCGTCTTGGCGGCGGTATCTTCACGAAGGGCGCTGACGTGGGCGCCGACCTCGTGGGTAAAGTCGAAGCCGGCATTCCCGAAGACGACCCGCGCAACCCCGCCGTTATCGCCGACAACGTGGGCGACAACGTGGGCGACTGCGCTGGTATGGCCGCCGACCTTTTTGAAACCTACGCCGTGACTGTGGTCGCCACCATGCTGCTCGCCGCCATCTACTTCACCGGCGAACTCCAGCACCTCATGATGATGTATCCCCTGCTCATCGGCGGCGTGTGCATCCTCGGCTCCGTGTTCGGCACCAAGTACGTCCGCCTCGGCTCTGACAACAACATCATGAAGGCCCTGTACCGTGGTCTGACCGTCGCCGCTCTGGCTTCCGCCGGTCTCATCATCGTTGTGACCTTCCTGCTGTTCTGGGGCGCTCCTGAAATGCAGATTCAGGGCAAGGTCTTCGGCGTGGGCAACCTGCTGATGTGCTCCCTGACCGGCCTCGTGATCACCGCCGCGCTGGTGTGGATCACCGAATACTACACCGCCACCTCGTTCCGTCCCGTCCGCAGCATCGCGCAGGCTTCCACCACTGGCCACGGCACCAACGTCATTCAGGGCCTCGCCGTATCCATGGAATCCACCGCGCTGCCGGTCATTGTGATTTCCATCGGCATCCTGTTCTCCTACAGCAACGCCGGCCTGTTCGGTGTCGCCATCGCCGCGACCACCATGCTCGCCCTCGCTGGCATGATCGTCGCCCTTGACGCCTACGGCCCTGTGACTGACAACGCTGGCGGCATCGCTGAGATGTCCAACCTGCCCAGCGAAGTCCGTGAAGTCACCGACGCCCTCGACGCCGTGGGCAACACCACCAAGGCCGTGACCAAGGGCTATGCTATCGGTTCCGCCGCGCTCGCCGCTCTGGTGCTGTTCGCCTGCTACACCGAAGACCTCGGTCGCTTCTTCCCCAACCTGAATGTGGCCTTCTCCCTGCAGGATCCCTATGTCCTCGTCGGTTTGTTCCTTGGTGGCCTGTTGCCGTACCTGTTCGGTGCCATGGGCATGATGGCCGTGGGCCGCGCCGGTTCCGCCGTCGTGGTTGAAGTGCGCCGCCAGTTCCGCGAAATCCCCGGCATCATGGAAGGCACCGCAAAGCCGAACTATGGCGCCGCCGTGGATATGCTGACCAAGGCCGCCATCCGTGAAATGATCATGCCCTCCGTACTTCCGGTCTTCGCCCCGATCGTCGTGTACTTCATCATCGACGCCTTCGGTGGCCAGAGCGCCGCGTTTGCGACCCTCGGCGCCATGCTGATGGGCACCATCGTGACCGGCCTGTTCGTCGCCATCTCCATGACCTCCGGCGGCGGCGCGTGGGACAATGCCAAGAAGTTCATTGAAGACGGGCATCACGGCGGTAAGGGTTCCGACGCGCACAAGGCCGCCGTTACCGGCGACACCGTGGGCGACCCCTACAAGGACACCGCTGGCCCGGCTGTTAACCCGATGATCAAGATCATCAATATTGTTGCGCTGTTGCTGCTTCAGGCCCTTGCCTAAGCCTTAGAGACTCAGGGCCATTATCGCGAAGCGCCCCGGTGGGATTGACCGCCGGGGCGCTTTGTGTTTCTGATACGGGATAGCCATTCGGGAAGGTTCGCCATGCTGCATATCGGGTGTCATTTGTCCAGTTCCAAAGGGTATCGCCACATGGGGGAGGAAGCACTCTCCATCAAGGCGGATACGTTTCAGTTTTTTACGCGCAACCCAAGGGGGAGCAAGGCCAAGAAAGCGAACCCCAAGGACGCGGAGGCCCTGCGCGGCCTGATGGAGGGGCACGCCTTCGCGCCTGTTTTGGGGCACGCGCCCTATACGCTGAACGCATGTGCGCTTGATGAGGGGTTGCGGGCATTCGCGCGGGAGGCCATGCGTGAGGACGTGATGACGCTGGACACGTATCTGCCGAATATGCTGTATAATTTCCATCCCGGTAGCCACGTGGGGCAGGGGATTGACGCGGGCATGGCGCTCATCGTCGAACTGTTGGATGCCATCCTGCGCCCGGAGCAGACTACCCGCGTCCTGCTGGAAACCATGTCCGGCAAGGGGACGGAGGTCGGGAGCCGTTTCGAGGAACTGGGGTATATCCTCCGCTCAGTATCGCTGGGCGGCAAGATGGGCGTGTGCCTCGACACCTGCCACGTGTATTCGGCGGGATATGACATTGTGAACGATCTTGATGGGGTGCTGGAGCAGTTTGATCGGCATGTCGGGCTGGACAAGCTGTATGCCATTCACCTGAACGACAGCCTGATGCCCTTCGCCAGCCGCAAGGATCGCCATGCCCGCATCGGCGAAGGAACCATCGGGCTGGAGGCGATTGTGCGGATCATCAACCATCCTGCCTTGAAGCATTTGCCGTTCTATCTGGAAACGCCCAATGAGCTTCCCGGTTATGCCCATGAAATCAGTATATTGCGGGCTGCGTGGGTAGAATGACGGCGGACGTGGCGGTATCCGGCCCTCCGCAGGGATTGCCGGGAGGTTGGTACGCCCCTTGCCCCAGTCTGTTCCGCCCTGCAAAAAGAGGCTCCGGCCCCTTGACTTCGCGCTTTCGTGAAGCACTCTATAGTCGGTTCACCGTGCGTTTTCGCACCGTCCAATCATCAGGGAGAATCATATGAAATTCACCTATTCCATTCCCACCAAGATCCTGTTCGGCCCCGGCAGCTTCAACGATCTCGCCACGACGCCCCTGCCGGGCAAGAAAGCCCTTATCGTCATCACCGCCGGGAAGTCCATGCGTGCGAACGGCTATCTGGATCGGCTCATCGACATGCTGGGCAAGCAGGGCATCGGTCATGCGCTGTTCGACAAGATTCTGCCCAACCCGGTGTTGCGCCACGTCCATGAAGGCGCGGCGTTGGCCCGTGAGCAGGGTTGTGACTTTGTGATCGGTCTTGGCGGCGGCAGCTCCATCGACTCCGCGAAAAGCATCGCGGTCATGGTCAAGAATCCCGGCGACTATTGGGATTACGTCTCTGGCGGTTCCGGCAAGGGGCAGCCGCTGGTGAACGGTGCCCTGCCTATCGTGGCGGTTGCGACCACGGCTGGCACTGGTACGGAAGCCGACCCGTGGACCGTCATCACCAAAGAGGACACCAACGAGAAGATCGGCTTCGGCTGCGCGGAAACCTTCCCCGTGCTCTCCGTGGTGGACCCGGAAATGATGTTGACCATCCCGGCGCATTTGACCGCCTATCAGGGCTTCGATGCGCTGTTCCACGCTACGGAAGGGTACATCGCGAACGTCGCCACACCGCTCAGCGACGCCTATGCGCTGAAGAGCATTGAACTCCTCGCCAAATACCTGCCCGCCGCCGTGAAGGACGGATCGGATCTGGAGGCCCGCACGCAGGTTGCACTGGCAAGCACGCTCTCCGGCATGGTCGAATCGACCTCCTGCTGCACATCTGAACACGGTATGGAGCACGCCCTGAGTGCCTTCTACCCGAAGCTGCCGCACGGCGCGGGGCTGATTATGCTTTCCGAGGCGTACTATTCGTTCTTTGCCGACAAAGCCTCCGAACGGTTCACGGCTATGGCCAAGGCCATGGGCGTGGTGACGGGGCATCTGCCGGAGGCCGAGCGCCCGATGGCGTTCGTCAAGGCGCTTGTGGAGTTGCAGAAGGCCTGCGGCGTTGACGGCCTGAAGATGTCCGACTACGGCATCACAAAGGAAGACATGGCCAAGTGCGCGGCCAATGCGCGGCATACGATGGGCGGGCTGTTCGAGCTTGATCCCTATGCGCTGTCGCTCGAAGAAACCACACAGATCATGGTGGCCGCCTACAAATAAGTGGACGGTACGCACAAAAAAAGCGCGGGGCATACCGCGCTTTTTTTGTGTGCCCATGCGGGTGTCGGCCTCTGAACCTATGGCGTTCACAGGGAGCCGGTTTCACGGGACACGCTGAACGGCCTCGATCCGCACGGGATTTTTGCAGGGCAGGGCTATCACCCTCTGTGGATTTGAGATTGGAAAATCTGGAAGCCTTCACCGGAAGGCTTGCCCCTTCCCAATGCCTTTCTGCTGATCCTCTCAAAAGCCGCTAGCGGCTACCGACGTTTTGTGTCTTTTCGATCCAGATAAGGAGCTGCTTGCAGAAGGTTTCGATGGCCTCTTCCGTGATCTCCTTACCTTCGGTAATGGTGTATTGGTTCATAAGCAGGGCGGGCGTCGCATTTGTGAACCCTTGCCGCGCGATTTCAAGCCCGCAGCCCACGCAGGTGATGCGGGCCTCGACAGCATGTTGCTTCAGATGGCGGCGCAGTGTCCGTTCGGTTTGGGCCATGCGCGTGCCGTTCAGATCCAGAATACGAATATTGATTTCAGGCTGATTCATCAAAGCGATCCTTCAGGTGTGTTTTTTCCGCTATAGCGCTTCGATGTGGAGCCTGCAAGCGTCGTGGCAGAAGTCCCGCCTTTCTTCCGAGTCAAGGGGAAGTGTGGTATCCGCAAGCGCTGGGGCGGACGGCGGGGGCCACGCCGCCCACCCTGAATGTTAGGCTTCCTGTTCCAGCGCAGGGGATTCGGACAGGGCGGAAACCGCGATCCAACCTATCCATGAGAAGATGAAGCCGACGAAGAAGGGCGGGATGCCGGCAGCCATGAGGCCGAACTGCGGCCCCCAGATGGCGGTAGGGCCGTAGGCAATCAGGTACCATGCGAGGCAGGAGAGGAACCCGCACGCGGCGCTGGCCCATGCTGCCAAGGCGTTGCGGCGTCCGAAGCGCACGAGGGCGACGTAGGGCACCAGCGCCATCGCGCCGACGATGCTCCAACTGGTGGTGCAGAGCAGGGCGACGAGCTGCCCCTTGATTTGGGCGCACCCGCCGCTGACGAGCACGCAGACGGCGATGCCGGTAAACCACGAAAGCCGGCTGCTGGGCCTCCCGCGCAGGTCTTCGGACAGGGCGGACACCGCGATGTGGTAGATGCCGGTGGCCGTCGACAGCGATGCGGAAACGATGGCCAGCACGAAAATATGCAGGGCGAACTCAGGGAGCAGCATCTGGACGAGACGCGGCATGACCTCGTCGGGACTGGCGGCTTCGGGCAGGATAAGCCGGGAGAGCGCGGCCGCGAAGTAGGCCCCGCCCACGAGCACCGTCAGGATGAACATGGCGAGCGGCGTGGTCTTCTTGAGCTGGCGCGGATCGGCAATGGCGAAATGGCGCTGTATCATCTGCGGCTGGGCCCATACCGCGATGGAGGTCACGATGACCAGCGAGAGGATGAACAGCCCCCGTTCCCCGCCTGACAATGAGACGAACCCGTTGTTGGCGAGATCGCTGGGGGGAAGGGCCGCCAGCGCCTGCATGCCTTCCCACGGGCCGCCGACCTTGGAGAAGATGGCCCCCACGAGCATGAGCATGCCCACGAGCATGACGACGCCCTGCATGGCTTCGGTGTAAAGGACGCCGCGCAGCCCGCCGATGAAGACGGTGAGCCCCACGATGATCGCCACCAGCCAGATGAGCGCCCAGACGGGCATGGGGAGGATTTCGGCCAGCAGGAGGGCGGCTCCCTTGATGACGGCCGAGCCGTACACGCTGAGGAAAAGGGCGAAGACAAAGGCCATCGCCCTTGTCAGGCTGGGTGAGCCGTGGCCGAGGCCGAGCAGCTGCGCCGGGGTACGCGCGCCGAGGCGTTCCTGCCATTTGCGCGTGGGCCACGCAAGGAAACGGTAGACGGCCCACGTCCCGAACCAGACGTTGCCCGCGGCCACGAGCAGCATTTGCAGGCCGTAGGCATGGGCGAGACCGCCGAATCCGACGAGCGCCACCGCCGAGATGTAGGTGGCGACGTAGGCGAAGGCCTGCACGCCGAACCCGACGGAGCCGCTGAGCACGGCGTCCTTGCTGCGTCCCTTATGCACCAGAAAGGCAAAGACCGCGAAATAACCGGCCCAGAGCAGGATCTCAGTCATGGCTGCGCTCCATCCGGCGTTTCGCCGGTTTCACATTGCGGAGAAGCCCAAATAGGGACACCGAAAAGGACACGAACATGGAAACGAGGGCAATTCCCACGGCGCCATCCATAGGCAGGTTGGTCAGGGCGGCAAACATCACGGTTTCTCCCGGCGGTAAAAAGGTACAAAAAAAGCCACCGGCCCTTTGAGGTCGGTGGCTTGTCCTTACTGAACAAAGCTCAATGTGCTACGGAACGTCTCATTTACGCACAGCACATCCGATCCGGGGCCAGCAGCTGGTGTCCCGAATAATAATAGTAAAAGTGCGCAAACGAAACGATCATAACGTAACTCCGTGGGAAAAAGACTCCCACAAAAAGGGAGGCCCCGTCAAGGGGGCGCGGCC
>URTO01000103.1 GCA_900550745.1 uncultured Desulfovibrio sp.
GGTTGTTTTGTTTCAGCAATATATTGAAAATATAGGCTTTTTCTCCAATCTTTCCGCTGGTGGACTCTGTGATTAGGTGATTTTATTGGTTATTTCTTTGGAATTTCAAGGAAATAAAGCATCAACCATTGTCTATGACACAGTCTTCCCTTCCTCAATAATCCTTCTTCCAATTCAATCCCACTTCGGAGCCTTGGGGGGTGGAGACGCCTTCGAGGTTGAGGCTGGGGGTAAGCTCGATTTCAACGCGGACGCCGCTGGCGTCCCCGTTCATGCCCTGCTCCAGGCCGACATAGACGTTGTCCATGACATACTTGCCCACCTCAAGGGACGGGATGGAATCCTCCTGCGCGGCGCCATTGTTCTGTCCCGGAGGCTGCAACAGGCCGACATTGCGGTTCGTCTGCTGCTTCGGCCCGCTCTGCATACTCCCGAACCGGAGCACGTCGAAACCGAGCGTTTCGCGCACCTCGCCGAGGACGCCCATGCCGCCGGAACCGAACCCCGACAGCGAAGCGAGTTCGGCGGCGAGCTGGATCGCCTCCATACGCCCAAGGCTGGATGCGCTCTGTCCGAACAAAACCTGCGCCACCACTTCATCCTGCGGCAGAGGCGGCTGGCTGGACAAGGTCAGCGTCGGAGACGAGGCCGGGCCGCTTACGGTGGCCTCGGCGGTGATGTTCGCCGCCGCGTAGGTGACGAGCACGTTGAGCAGCGGATCGGGCGGCGTGGCCCCGCTGAACTCGACGTCGCCCCGGCTCAGGGTAAACTGCTTGCCGAGCAGGCTGAACTGCCCCCGGATGGAATTGATGGAGCCCGTGACCGCGGGATTCGTCGCGGGGCCGGAAACCTGAAGGTTGCCCTTCCATTCGCTTTCAAGCCCCTTGCCGCGCACAAAGAAACGGTTCGGGATGATGACGCTGACGTCAAGCTTCGGCCCGGCCCCGGAGGAAGGCGCTGCATTTTCCTCCTGCCCGGCCTCCACGACGCTCAGCGTCGGGATGCTGGTGCCGAACGAGCTGACGATCTGGAACTGCCCCTTGTTGACCGTAATGGCGGCGCGCACATCGGGAGACGCCGCCGGCCCGACAATATCCGCCGTGCCCGAAAGGGTGACGGAAAGATCGTTGCGGTGCAGCGGGGCAAGCTCCTTGATCGTCCCATGCAGCGAAAGGGGCAGGCCGGACGCCAGCGGGCCGATGGTTCCGTTGAGGCTGACCGCGCCGCCCTGCCCGTCCATGGCGGAAAGGGACAAGCGGGACACCCCTTCGGACTGGAGGGACGCATCAAGGCTGATGTCGGACAGGGCAAGGCCGAGGAGGATTTCCTCGAAAGCGGCCTTTTCGACCTTGAGCGATGCGGAAAGCTTGGGCGCAGCCAGCGTGCCGGAGAGCGCCGCGCTGAGGGAGCCTTGCCCGGTGAGGCTGGAGTTGGCGAGCGGCACGAACCGCCACAGCGACGCCAGCGAGCCTTCCCAGTTCACGTTGCCGGAACACGGCCTGTCCAGGGCCGGGGACGGCAGGCCGGACGCGGAAAAGCGCAAGGGCAGGGAAAGCGTCCCTGTGGCCGGAGAGGTGCCCATGCCGTCCGTCTTCACATTGAGGACAAGGGCGGAAGACTGGAGCGTACCGTGGATATCGACGGCGGCGGGGGGCATGTCGCTCTCCGGGAACGCGATGTCCTTCAAGGACACGTCCAGCGTGCCCCTCGGCTGCGAAGGCGTGCCGGACAGGGCGATGGCGGCGTTGAGCAGGCCGTCGGGCACGGGCACGTCCGTAAACAGCCGGGCCATGTTGATGGCTACGTCGCGCAGCCGGGCCTCAAGGGCGAGCCTGCGCCCGTCAAGGCTCCCCAAGGCCGTCAGCGTGCCCTGCGGCAGCACGGACAGATCGAGGTTGTCCACGGACAGCCCGTTGCCGAAGGCAATATTGACGGGCCGGTTCAAACGCACGCCCGCAAGCGTCCGCTTCCGCCTGTCCGTGAACGTGAGGCGCTCCACCTGCGCCTTTTGCCCGACAAGGTCGAGCGCCAGCTTGATGTCGGCGGAGGTCTTGCCTTGGAGGGCCGCGGAAGCCTGAAGCCTTTTCAGGGTTCCCGACACGTCGATCTTGCCGTTGCGCCAACGGAAATCTGACGCGGAGCCGTTCCCAAGGGAGGCGGACAGGCCGATCCCCTGTTTGCCGAACAGGTCGTCCAGCCGGAGGCTGCCCTTGAAGGAGCGCACGGAAAAAAACGAGCCCGCACTGAGCGCGCCGAGCGACCAATCCGCGGCAAGCTGCTGCGTTTTGGCCTGCGAAAAGGAAACATTGGCGACGGCTGTGGAACCTTGCAACGGCACGCCGGTAAGCGAAGACAGCGCCGCCCAATCCGTGACCGCCAGCCGGAACCCGCCGTCCAGCCGCCGTTTGGCGGGCAGGGCGTCCAGCGTGCCGGAAAGCGCCATGCCGGGGGCGTCGAGCTTGGTTTTGTGCAGACTGAAACGGTCGGGCGCGAACTGCCATTCCGTGGAAAAACGCAGCGGCGCGCCCGCCTGCAGCGTCTTGACGGACGCATCCCGCAGCGTGGCGGCCACGTCGAGCGTCCCCTTGCCGCCCGCGGCCCCGACGGACGGCGTATTGAGGCGCACGCGCAGGCCCTCCAGCGTAGCCGTCTCCACGCCCAGATGCGGGCTGGCAAGCGTCAGTTCGCCGCCGGGCGAAAGCAGCGGCCCGGAAGCGTGCAGCTTGAGTTCAAGCGGGCCGGACAGGGAGGGATCTATCCCCTTCAGGGAGGCCAGCGCGAGGGACAAGGCCGCATCAAGTTTCTTGCCGTCGGTGGAGGCATTCCCCTTGCCGCTGAGCTGTCCGGCCTTGAGCGTCAGATCGCTGACGGAAGCGGAGCCGGATTCCGGCTGTGCGCTGAACGATACGCCGAGCGAAGCCGTCTCGCCCACCGTATCCTGAAGCGGGGCAAGCCCCCAGCGCATATCCGCGAGCTTGAGGCTCAACGTCCCGGCAAGCGGGGATGATGCATCCTCACGGCGCACGTCGGCTTTCACGCCCGCCGTGCCCGCCAGATCGCGGAACGGCGAATCCGCCAGCAGCGCCGCCACGGGCGGGAACTGCACCAGCCTGCGCAGCGAAGGCATGTCCAGCCGGAGCGCCGCCGCAAGTTTGCCCGTCGCCGTTTCCAGCGAAGCGTCGCCAGTCAGCGCGAGCCATTCCGACTCTATGCGCAATGCCTTTACCGTGAGGCTTTCCGCCGTTTCGGAGGCTTCGGCGTGCAGCGTAATCGGCACTTCGCCGGAGCGCCCCCCCCCGTTGCCGTCTTGTGCGGACGCATTGGCGGGCATGGCCTTCCTGACAAACGGGCCGCCGAGGTTCACGACCGCATCAGCCGTTGCGGAAGGTTCGGAAAGCAGGGACCGCACGGCAAACGTCCACGAAGAGGCCACGTCCAGACGGGCATCCGGCTGCGCCGCATCCAGGACGATCCCCGGCACCGAGGCTTTCAGCGCCAGTCCGGGCGCATCCAGCGTCCCTGACAGCACGGCCTCAAGGTTCGCCGAAGCCAGCGGCAACCCGGCCTGTGCCTCCCCCGTCAACGCGGCGACAAACCGCATCAGCGCATCGGGCTCGCTCAACCAAACGGACAGATCGCCGCCGACCTTCGCATCATCGAAAAAGAGCCCATGCCCGGCAACCGACCCGCCCGGCACCTCCGCCGTCAGCTCAGGCACGGAAAACCGCGCGCCCGCCAGCGTCAGCAGCAGCCGCAGCGAGCCCTGTTCCGGGGCATCCTGCGCCACCTGCCCCCTTTCCCCGCCGTTTCCGGCAGCGTGGGGGACGGCAAGCCGCAGATCCAGACCCACCGCCGCGTCGGGCCGCTCTTCGGGCTGCGGGCGCTTTACGCCGTCCGACAGCCAGTTTCCCTCGTTGCCGAGGTTCAGGGCGCCGGAAAGGGCCAGCAGCGGATCAGCCGCCCCCTCAGCCTTCCCCGTTTGCGGGCGGTACAGCGTAGACTCCAGTTCACTCCGAAAATCCGTCAACGGGCCGGAGCCTTCCAGCGTCGCCTCGATGGGGATGCCCGCCACGGCCTGCCCAAGGCGGAACCGCTCGATGCGCAGTTTTTCGACCGTCGCCAGCTTCAAATACCCGGCGATGTCAGAGGCCAACGGCTCCAAAAAGGAGGGCCGCAGCAGCTCCAGAGGATCGGACGGCGGAGGCGGGGGATCGGAGGGCGGGAACTCAGGCACGCGCGGCATCCCGGCGTCGAGGATGCTCAATTCCTCCACCAGCAGATGCCCGCGCAGCAACGCACCGGCACCGATGCGCAGCGTGGCTTCGGGCACGTCCAGCCAAACGCCTTGCCCGTCCGCAAGCCGCACGTCCCGCAGATGCAGGGAAAACGGCAGCGGGCCTTCCAGCGAACCGATCCGGGCTTCAATCCCCGCACTTTTCAGGGCGGAAACAGCCGTATCCGTGATCCAGCGCTCGCCGGGCTGGGTGCGCAGAAACGCCATGCCCCCGGCAAGGGCAAGGAACAGGACAAGGACAAGCCCGATCAGGCTCCAGCCAAAGATGCGCCCGGCGCGCCGAAGGGAAGGAGGTACGGCCATCAGAACGCCTGCCCTATGCTGAGGTAAATCTGGAACGCCTTGTTGTTGTCGCGATCCTGCAACGGCGTGGCAATATCGAGCCGGATGGGGCCGATCAGCGTATAATACCGGAACCCAAGCCCCACGCCCCACGAAAGATCGCGGCCCCAGTCGGGCATAGTGGATTCATAGACCATGCCGCCGTCTACGAACGGCACGATGCCGAACGACTCGGTGATCCTGAACCGGGCCTCAAGGCTCACGTCCGTGAAGGAAAGCCCGCCGAGCGGATCGCCGCTCCTGTCATGCGGGCCGAGGGACTGGTACTTGTAGCCGCGCACCGAACCGCCGCCACCGCTGTAAAAACGCAGCGACGCCGGAATATCTCGGACATTTTCACCCGTAAGGCTGCCCGTGGCGGCGCGCCCGGCGAGCACAAGCCGCTCCCACCCCGGAGACCAGTAGCCGCTGGCGTCCAGGCGGGTGCGCACGGTGGTCAGGGGCCCGTTGAACGTGCCCGTGTACGGCGTCACCTCAAGGGTCACGCGCGTCCCGGTGGTCGGGTTCAAGAGGCTGTTGGTCGTATCGCGGCGTACAGACAGGGGAAAACCGAGCAGGCTGTACGTCCGCCTTCCCCGGTAGTTGTCCTTGAGGCTGCCCGCCTCCACCGAAACGCGCGCACTGGCCCACCAGTTGCGCCACTCCTTGCGGAAACGCCGTTCAAGCCCCGCCGCGAAAGACAAGGCGCTCTGGTCGTAGGCGTCGGTCGTTTCGTTGATGGCCCACGCCTCGCCCACCAGCGCCTGATCCCGGATGCCGAAGGCCGGTTTGCGGAACGAGGCGTTCAGCGACTGCGAGTCTTCCGAAATAGGCGCGGTCACGCGGAGCTGTTCCCCGCCGCCGAACAGGTTGCGGTTCTCCCACGCCCCGCGCACGCCGAACCCCGTATCCGTCGAATACTGCAAGCCGCCGCTCACGGTACGCGGCGGCGCATCGCGCACGGTAAGGCTTACCGGGGTAGTCCCGTCGCTCGTCATCCAGATCGGCATGCCGGATCCCGCCGCCTTCTTCCCGCTCCCCCCCGCCGGAGGGTTTGCGGGGGAAGCTGCTGGAGGCGTATCGGAAGAGCCCCCCAGAGGCAGCTCTGAAAAACCGGCCTCGGCAAGCGCCCGTTCCGTCCACCCGGCCGCCTTCGCCTGTTCGGGGGAAAGCCGGGCGGGTTTCATATCAATGGCGCTGAACAGGCCGGTTTCCTGCAGCGTCGTCCTGTATTCCTTCAACAGATCGTCATTCCAGTACTGCCCCTCAATCCACGGGCTCAGCTTATTGAGGTAATCCTCGTTGACCGCCGGGGCTCCGGGGGCGTCGGGGTTGTCGGCAGGCCTGACGTTCTCTTCCTTGATCACCACCGGCCCCATGCGCAGGAGCGGCCCGGTCTTGATGAGCACGTCCGCCTCAAGGGTATGTGTGGAACGATCAATGATGTACCGGGCCTTGCCCTGCTCCGCGAGCGGATAGCCCGCCTTGCGCATGGCCGTCACTACGGAGGCGACGGCGTTGAGCACGGCCTGCGCCTCGGCGGGGCTTCCCTCCGCGAGCCCGAACGCCTCCAGCGTGTCAGGGGCGTTTTCCATAAAATCGACGCCGCGGACGGACTGGGGCAAATCCTTGTCCACAGGTTCGCCCTCCGGCCCGGTGCGCTCGTAGCGCAGCTTTGTCGGCCCCATCACATACCGCTCGCCGGGCCTCAGCGTAATGGAGGCTTCCGGGGGCTGCGCCTCCCAATCGATCCGGTAGCGCACCGTACCGTCATAGTACCCCTGCGAATGCAGAATCTTGCGGGCCGTTTCCACATCTTCGAGGGCCCGGCGCTCAAGCCCCACGCGGCTGTCGGGGAGATCGTCATGGAGCCAGACGAGCTGGCTGTTTTCCCGGAGTTCCGAGACGAGATCGCCGTTCTGCGGCTTGGACTGGAGCTTCACGCTGTAGCGTATCGTCTTTTTGGCAGGGTTGGGGGCTTCATCGGCCATAGGCTGCAACATCGCCGTATCCTGCTTGTTCCCCGAACCGAAAAGGCAGCCGGACAACAGCAGACACAAGGCGAATCCCACCGCATACGCGCGGATCGCCCCACTCCGGAAAATGCCCCAGACAGCCTTGCGGCACCATGAATAAAGTACGGATACAAGCATGACGGCATAATGAATTCGGGAGCAACGGACGTCAAGATGATAATCTCTACGAAACATTCACTTCCGCAATGAAAACCGCATTTCAACTCTATGAAATTCAAAATAAACTTTTTAGAAGATCGTCGAAAAGGCGAATGTCTCATCTCTACGGGCAGAGGCGTACTCGGCGCTGGCACTCCTGAATGGAGCGGATGACGGTCTCATCTCTACGGGCAGGGGCATAC
>URTO01000104.1 GCA_900550745.1 uncultured Desulfovibrio sp.
ACACGGCCTAGTTATTCCTTTGGAATTTTCAAGAAATAAAGCATCAACCGTTTCCTATGACACAGCCAAAAGCATATTTTCGGAACACCGGCAACTTGCCCCAGCAGCCGCCCGACAGGGACTCATTTCGTGCGGCCTCCCCACCAGTCGAAAGTCTTGGGAAGGGAGGGGGTACGGGGGAGGGACAACCTTTCTTCAGAAAGGTTTCCCTCCCCCGGCTCTCCCTTTTTATACCATAGCAAAGCGGAGGGCTTCCTCGACGGTGGTGATCCCGGCGCGGATCTTGTGGGCCGCGTCTTGAGCGAGGGTGTTCATGACGCCCTGCCGCTGGGCGATGGCGGAAATCTCCTGCGCGTGGGCCCGACGGACAATGGCTTCTTGGATTTCCGGCGTCACGGGCATCACCTCAAAAATACCGATCCGGCCCAAATAGCCAGTGTTCCCGCAATGGTAGCAGCCTTTCCCGCGCCGGAAGGCCGCCCTTTCCCCATCCTTGATTCCAAAAAGCCTGAGCAGGGCGCGGGGCGGATCATAGGGCTCGGCACAATGGGGGCACACTTTGCGGACAAGGCGCTGGGCAAACGAGCAGAGGAGCACGGACGCGACGAGGTAAGGCTCGATGTGCATTTCCATGAGCCGGGAGACGGCGCCGGGCGCGTCGTTGGTGTGCAGGGTGGACAGCACGAGGTGCCCGGTGAGGGCCGCCTGTACGGCGATCTGTGCGGTTTCGCCGTCGCGGATCTCGCCCACCATAATCACGTCAGGGTCCTGACGCAGGATGGAGCGCAGACCGGAGGCGAAGGTCATGCCCGCCCGGACGTTGAGCTGAACCTGCCGGATGCCGTCAATGCGGTATTCGACGGGATCTTCAAGCGTAATGGCGTTTACGTCGGGCTTGTTGAGAAGCTGGAGGATGGAATAGAGGCTGGTGCTCTTGCCGCTCCCGGTGGGGCCGGTGGACAGGATCATGCCGTAGGGCCTTTCGAGCGTTTTGAAAATGGCCTTGCAGTCCTTGCCGCTCATGCCGAGCTTGTCCAGCGTGTGGACGTGGTTGGTGCTCATATCGAGCAGGCGCATGACCACGTTTTCGCCGTAGATGGTCGGCAGGGTGGAGACGCGGACGTTGATTTCCCGGCGATCCACCATCATGGTGAAGCGCCCGTCCTGCGGCAGGCGGGTAACGGAAATGTCCATGTTCGCCAGAATCTTGATGCGCGAGACGATGGAGGCCCCGACGTTTTTCGGGGGCGAGGGCGTTTTGCGGAGCCTGCCGTCGATGCGGAAACGGATCTGGATGGAATCCTTTTCCGGGCTGATGTGGATGTCGCTCGCCGATTCGCGTACCGCCTGCGTCAGGATGGAGTTGACGAGGCGGACTACCGGGGCTTCGTCGGGCTGGCCGAGCTCGTCTCTGGGCGTTTCGCTGGCGATGAGCAGGTCGTCGGACGCCACGGGCTGATCGGGCAGGGCGGCAAAGCTCTCCATCACCCCGTCCATCGTGTTGAAATGGCCGTACAGCGCGGCGTAGAGCTGGGTGAACTCCTGCCGGAGGCACATGACCGGCTCCACTTCCCGATCCGTGGCGATTTCAATGCGATCCAGCGCGTCAATGTCCAGCGGGTCTATCATCGCCACGACCAGCACATCCCCACGGATGAGCAGGGGGACGGCATTGGTGCGCTGCGCGGCGTCGGCGGGCAGGCGCTCGGAAAGGGACAGGTTCAGCGGGCAACGGGAGGGCGTATAGCGCTCGATGCCCGTTTGGCGGCACACGGCGTCCACAACGTCGCTCTCACGGCAGATCCCCTGCCTGATCAGGTATTCGCCGAGCTTCAAGCCGCTGCTGCGCTGGCCTTGGAGGGCGGTTTCAAGCTGGCCGGCGCTGAGCAGGCCGGAGTCCAGCAGCAATTCTCCGAGTCTCATTCGCGTATGCATGCGCTATCTCCTCACGGCCCCGGCCGGGGGTGTGGGAGACGCCCCGTTTCGGAGCGAAGGGCTTTCGCTCATGGAAGGCGCGGGCGGGAGCGGCGGCAGCTCGCGCGTGGGCAGGATTTCCGGCGTGATGAAGATAAGCACTTCCTCCATCGCCTTGCCCTTGCTCTCGTGGCCGAAGACGTGCCTGCCGCCGGGGATGTCCTTGAGCCCGGGAACGCCCGCGTTGACGTCCGTGCCCTTTTCCTTGGTCAGGCCGGAAATGACCACGGTTTCGCCGTTGCGCATGATGAGGGTCGTCTCGGTCTGCTTCTTGATGATGAAGGGGTTGCCTTCCACGGAACGGGAGGTGTCCACCTCGTCCTTCTTGACCAGCACCTTGAGCTTGAGGTTGTCGCCGTCGATGACGTTGGGCGTCATCTCAAGGCGCAGTACCGCATCCTCGAACTTGACTTCACGGTCGCCCATGTTGCTTGTGGAGACATAGGGGACTTTTTCGCCGTTCTCTGTGTAGGCCATCTTGTTGTCCAGCGTGGTGATGGAAGGCGAGGACAGGATGTTGATGGTGCCGTCCTTTTCCATAAGGTTGAGCTGGGCTTCAAGCATGCTGCCTCCGGCCTTGCCGAACAGGAAGCCGAGCGAACCCATGTCGTTGGATGCGATGCCGGAATAGTCGAGGCCGAAAGGCGTGCCGCCGAGGCCGGAGCCATGCGTCCCGGTCAGGCCGCCGGTGACGGGGGCTTGCCCCTGCGTGCCGGACGCGCCGGAACCGATCCATGCGTGGTTGCCGTTGCCGAAGGAGCCGGAGCGCCAGACGCCGCCCCACTGCACGCCGAGTTCGCGGGCGGTTTCCTTGGTGGCTTCCACAATGTAGGCTTTGAGGTGAACCTGAGGGCGCGGGCGGTCGAGGTTGTCCACAAGCCTGATGATGCGCTGCTGATCCTGCTCCGTAGCCTGTATGATCAGGGCGTTGCTGTGTTCGTCCACTTCGATGACGGCGGCCTGCCCGCCTTGCCCGTTGGCGGCGGTAAGGAATTTGGTGAGGCTCTGCTGCAGGGCCGCGGCTTCGGCATAGCGCACGCTGACCACGCTGACGGTGAGCGGCGAATTCTGGCGTGAGATGAGCTCCTGCTGGGCAAGCTGGTTGTCGAGCGTCTGGAGGTTGATTTCCTTCTGCTTTTCCACGGCGGTCAAGACTTGCAGGATATTGCCCTGCCAGCGGTATTGCAGGCCGTTGGAGCGCAGCAGCCCTTGGAACACGTCCCGCCACGGGGATTTCTGGACATTGAGGCTGACCGTCCCGCCCACGCCGGGGCTGAGTATGATGTTGACCCCGGCGGCGGCCGCGAGGCTGCGCAGGGCGACGCCGACATCCACGTTATGGAGTTTGAGGGTAACGGGGATGGCGGGCAGGGGACGGGGCACGGCCTGTTCCCGTTTTTCCGCGTGGCGCATGATCACACGGGGTTCGGGGCGCAGATCGGAGGGCGCGGGCGAATACCCTTGTGAATCCTGCGAAAGCTGCTTCCAATGATCCATGAACGGCTGCTTTTTGTCTTGCTTGGGGGAGCAGGACGCCAGCAGGCAGAGGATGGCCAGGAGACAGAGGAAGGAAACGGGCCGTTGTCGCATAGTATTCTCCACTCGCCGCCGGGTCGCGCCGAAGCTGTTCGTTGAGAGGCGAGGTTAGTCGTCCCCGGAGTAGGGCAGGGTCCACTCGGCATTCCGCGACGGCGAATAGAGGCGCACGCCGTCGGGATCGATGAACCGGATCACGTCGCCGGTATTGGGGAGCGTGTCGCCCACGCCGTATTCCAGCCCGCCGATGATGGCGAGGGCTTTCTTCCCGGCCTGCACATAGCCGGAATAGACGAGGCCCGAAGCGTTTGCGGATGCCGCCTGTTTCGTGTCCGACAGCCCGCTTGCCGGAAGGGTGAACGGATTGCGTGGGGCCGGGCGCAGTGAAGAGGCGAGGATGTAGCGCTGGCCTTCCGAGAGCGGGAGGGCCCGCAGGAGTGCTGCGACTTCCCCGGCGGCGGACTGGGCTTGCCGGAGGGAACTGTCCGTGCCGGACGGCGCAGGGGAAGGCAGCATCGAAAGGCCGGACTGGATGCCTCCCCCCATGACGGAGGCCCCCATGACCGCCAAAAGTATCTTTTCCCGAAGCGTCATCGTCTCAGCCCCTTATCAGTGCCGCAGGATGTTGGCCGGCTGCGTGAATGTGGCCCAAATCCCCAGTGAATATGCGGGGTGCGCTTCGGAAGGGGTGACGTTCAGGAATTCCATGCCGGAAAGCCACGGCTGTTCGCTCAGCAGGAGGACAAGCCGCCGGAAATTGTCGGGAGGGCCGGAAAGGGTGCCGTCCAGACGGATACGGTTCTTTTCCACAACGGTTTCGGCGGCGGGGACGAAACGGGAGCTTTGCATCCCGGAAAGGCTGACCATTTCCTGGAGTGAGGCGATGATGAGCGGCAGGGTATCCGGCGTCGGCAGGGGGGTGGCCGCTCCGAGGAGTCGCCGGGTTTCCTCGCGCCGGGCATTGAGCCCTTCCATGAGCGGCTGGAGGGTTTCCTGTACCTGTATCCGGTTTTCGAGCTCCTTGATTTCCGCTTCGAGCTTCCACGTGCAGTAGCGGAGCGGGGCGAGGCAAAACAGCAGCACGCCCAGCGCCGCCACGCCCTGAAGGGCGAGGGCCCTGAGGGGGAACCATGCCGGGACGGGCGGGAGGCGCATGTTACACCAGCCTCAGGGTTGCGACGAAGGAGAGGATTTCCGTATCCGTCTGCTGCTTTTCCACAAGCAAGGACAGAACCATAGGCGAGTGCTCCAGTTGGCTGAGGAATTCCGCAAGCTGCGATTCGCGCCGGAGCATGTCGCCCACTGCGCTCCCAGTGAGCACGGCGACGGCGTTTTCTTCGGGTTCGGATGGCTTCTTCGTGCCGCGCCGCGTTTCCTGTCTGCCGGAGGCCATGTCCTTGAACATAACCCGCATGCCTGTGATGTGGATGTCCTCAGGGGTGATGGCCGAGAGTTCGGTCACGAGTGCGGCGGCGATACGGCGTTTCGCCAGCATCCGGGCCTGCATCTGCCATTTCCGGGTATCAGCCAGGCTGCTCCTGAGCTGATCCGGCGTGTAGAGCACGGGCCACGAGGCAATCCGGTTTTCCAGCTCGGCCTTGTGCGCCTTTCCGTCCAAATAGCCCATGTACAGCTTGCCGCAGAAGGTCAGAAGCAGCATGAGCGCCGCGGTCGTAATCACCATTGAAAGGGACGTGATCCGCATCTGCCGTTCCCTGCTTTTCCGATCCTTGCAGGTCATGAGGGCATTGGGCGTATACGCGGGGGCGGAGAGGCTTAGGCCGATGGCCTGAAGCAGGTTTTCATTGGCGGGGCTGGACAGCGCCTTTTCCAGATCCGCAGCCGCGCCGGGCATAGCCTGCCCCTCGAAGCGGAGCGGGCGGCAGGGGAGGCCAAGGGCGGATTCAAATCGTTTCAGCGCAAGCGCCATGCACCCTCCGGGGGCGGACACGATGACGCCTTGGATGTTCGGCATCCCCATAGCGTTGCGGAAGTGGTCGGCGGTGCGTTCCAACTGCCGCGCCAGCCTGCCGAGAGGCTGGGAAAGGCGCAGAAGCAGGCTTTCCTCTTCTTCGGGAGTGCGGAGCCTGTTTTCGCAGAGGAGGCGCAGGCCTTCTTCATAGGAAATGCCGTCGTCCGGGGGCTGTTCGGCGGGGACGGAGGAAAGGGGCGTTGCGGGAGGGGGAGGCGCGGCAGCCATATCCATTGGCGGCTGCTGTGGCAGGGACAGTTCCAGCGGCAGGGGTTCCGGCCGCAGGATCAACGGGAACGAGTCCACGGACAACGTGAATGGCGAAACGGCCTGCTGTTCGGGGTGGGGCCCGGCAAGTTCCCCGCCCAACGCCTCCATCGGCAGGTGCTGCGGCATGGGCGGCACGACCGGGGGCGGAGTTTTCTTGCGGCGTCCGCCGCCGTGGGATTCCTGCAATGCGGTGACGAGGCTTTTCAGCCCGGTTTTGATGGTTCGGCTGAGTGCGATGCCGGTGCCGGAAAAGATCCCGATGCGGGTGGAATCCTCCCCGATGTCGGCAAAGGCGAAATGTTCCCACGGCGAGGCCAGCCACCCCGAAGCGAACAGGTTTTGTGCGCAGATGTTCCCGGAGGTGATGCCCGCCGGGGAAACGCCGGCTGCGGCGAGCGTATGCCTGACGGTGTTGACCGCGTCCTTGTTGGCGATCATGGCGGTGACGGGGAGGCGGGGCACGCCCTTGTCCAACACTTCGGCGCCCACACGATAGTCGAAGATGGTTTCGGCCTCGTTGAACGGCTTTTCCCGGCCCGCGGCCATCATGGCGATGGCGTCGCGATCTTTGGGGCTGACTTTGGGGATGCGGTAATGGCGGAGTTCGTCCTGCCCGTCAGGAAGCCGGACCCATATGTCCGCGTCGCGCCCGCCGCGGGGAAGGAAGGCGTTCAGGGCTTCGCGCACCCTGTCGGCAAGGCCCGGCTTTTCCCATCCCATGTCTTCAGGGATAGTGAAGCTCTGGACGGCCTCAAGGATTGGTGCGCTTCCGGTGCGGCATTGCGCAAGGCAGATCCTGCCCTTGCCGACATCCATCCCCACAACCGGGCGCTCTTTGCCGAACAAGGGAACAGGGAGGGGAGAGGCGAAAGAAGCTGAAGGGTCGTCTTTTGGGGGTGTACTGCGGATATAATCCGGCAGCTTCCGTACGGCACTGGCCTGACTTGTGGATAAAGACACGTTAACACCCCGTGGGCTATCAATTGGGATGAAATGATAGCCGTCAATGGTGGTGAGAGCAAGCGGGTTCTTGTTTATTTTGCCGGGAGGGGGCGTTAAAACGCGGCTGAGGCGGAATATAGAATATATCTCCGCTTAGTTATGGTTTTTCATAGAGAAGGTGTTGAAAAAGCCGTTTATCC
>URTO01000105.1 GCA_900550745.1 uncultured Desulfovibrio sp.
GGATAAAACGTACGAGGTCGCCCTTGCGGGCAGCCCAGTCGGGGGCGACGAGCTCGCCGGGGGCCGGATCGGCGACGACGCGGTGGATGATGATGTCGGGGCGGAGTTCCGTAAGGGCATCCACGGCAAGCTCAATGTAGGCGCCCTCCGTCAGCGGGACGTAGCCGCCGGAACGGTAGGCCCGCTCAAGCGCCGTGTTCCGGCAAACATAGACGTTGTGCAGCTTGACCCCGTGGACGGGCAGGGCGTTGAGGCGGCGAACGGTGGCGTGTACGTCGTCCGGCGTTTCTCCGGGAAGGCCGAGCATGAGGTGCGCGCAGACCTGCACGTCGGTTTTTTCCGCCAGTTCGATGGCCCGCGCCGAGGCCGCCGCGTCGTGCCCCCGGTTGATGCGCCGCAGGGTGGCGTCGTTCAGGGTCTGAACCCCAAGCTCAAGCCATTTTTCTTTCCACGGCGCGGCTCCGAGGAGAGCCATTTTTTCGGCGTCGAGGCAGTCGGGCCGGGTTCCCACGGAAATCCCGGCGAGATCGGGCAGGGTGCGGAAAATCTTCAGCATCGCCGCAAGCCGCGAGGCGGGGCCGTAGGTATTGGAAAAAGATTGCAGGTACGCGAGGAACAACGAGGCCCGGTTGGACTTGCGGAAGTGTTCGCGCCAGTATTCCCATTGGGCGGGGAGGTTCATCCCGGCAAGGCCGAGCCCGGAGCCGGAACCTATGGCGTTGCAGAAGGTGCAGCCCGCACGGGAGAGCGTCCCGTCACGGTTGGGGCAGCTTGCCCCGGCGTCGAGGGGGATTTTCTGGACCCGCTGGCCGAAGCGTTGGCGGAGATGGACGGTGAACGTGTTCCATGTATGCATCAAAACGGGCCTTTCGGTCGGACAGCCGCCAACGCGGTGGCGGTACATTTATTTTGACCTTGATTGTTATACATTGAAAATATTTACTATATGTTGTAGTTTGCCAAAACCGGCGGGAGCTTGCTCTTGACAGCGGGGCGTTTTTGGCCCAACACTTCGCGACTGAACTAAGCTACCTGCAAAATGGAAAGCTGAAAAGAGCGTGCGGTTTCCGTAAACGAACCGGCGCGCCAGTTCCCTCCGGCTCTCCTAATTTCCACTTCCGGTACTGATTGAAGATCGACAGATCTTGTTTGGCCCATAGAGAAGACAAGTGAGCAATCCTGTATGCCAAAACTCGTGAATTTCATTCTCGGCGCGTTTTCCAATGATCTCGCCATCGACTTGGGAACCGCCAATACCTGCGTGTACGTGAAGGGGCAGGGCATCGTCCTGCGCGAACCCTCCGTCGTCGCCGTCAAGAAGGACTCTCGCGGCAACAGCGTGGTGTTGGCCGTCGGTCAGGACGCCAAGCGCATGCTTGGGCGTACCCCGGGCAATATTCAGGCTATCCGCCCCATGAAGGACGGGGTCATCGCCGATTTTGAAGTGACCGAAGCCATGCTTCGCCATTTTATCTCTAAGGTGCACAATTCCCGCCGCCACCTTGTCCGTCCCCGGATCATGGTGTGCGTGCCTACCGGCATCACGCAGGTGGAAAAGCGCGCGGTGAAGGAATCCGCCCAGAGCGCGGGCGCCCGCGAAGTCTATCTTATTGAAGAGCCCATGGCCGCCGCCATCGGCGCCAACCTCCCGATTCAGGAGCCCACCTCCAACATGGTGGTGGACATCGGGGGCGGCACCACGGAAGTCGCGGTCATTTCCCTGTCGGGCATCGTGTATTCCCGCTCGGTGCGCGTCGGCGGCGACAAGATGGACGAATCCATCATGACGCACGTAAAACGCAAATACAACATGCTGATCGGCGAGTCCTCCGCTGAAGAGATCAAGATCAAGATCGCCTCCGCCTATCCTATGGACCCCGAACAGCAGATCGAGGTCAAGGGCCGCGATCTCGTGACCGGCATCCCGCAGAACATCATCATCACCTCGGAGGAAGTCCGCAAGGCCATTTCCGAACAGGTGGACAGCATCGTCCAGGCCGTGCGCATCGCCCTTGAACAGACCCCCCCGGAACTCGCCGCCGACATCGTGGATCGCGGCATCGTCCTTACCGGCGGCGGCGCGCTGCTCAAGGGGTTGGATCAGCTCCTGCGCGAAGAAACCTCCCTGCCCATCACCGTGGTGGAGGATCCGCTGTCCACGGTCGTCATGGGCACCGGCCGCGCGCTCGACAACCTCAATGAACTCGGCGACGTCTGTATTGACTGATAGCGCGCCTGCCGGGGGATGCCCCCGCAGGCTTTCCGGCCCGCAGCCCGCTTCCCTGCCGGCTCTGCGGGCCGGTTCATCCCCGCCTTCCGCTGGATTCCGCCCATCGGCGGGCCTTTCTCCGGACAAAGCATGTCTCCCAAGCACATCCTGCTGATTCCCGCCCTTGCGCTGTTGATGTACCTCGGTATGTACAGTTGGAACCAGCGCACCCATATCCTCGACAACTTCGCGGCCAATACAGGGCTCGAAGCCTCGGGCGTCGTCCTCAAGTCGGTGCGCATGGTGCAGGACACGGTCATGGGGGCGTGGAACCGTTATCTTGATCTCGTGGACGTGCGTGAGGAGAATGACGAGCTCAAGAAGCAGGTCGAACAGCTCCGCCATAAGCTGCTGATGGCCTCTGAGGAGCGTGCCGAGCTCATCCGCCTGCGCCGCCTGCTGACGCTTACGCCGCCGGAAGGCTGGCAGACGCTTGGGGCCCGTGTGCTCGCCGGGCGCATGGGGGCGAATTCCGCGCTGGCGTCCGTGCTCATCGGGCGCGGGTACATGACGGGAGCCATTCCGGGAACGCCGGTCATGACCCCGCAGGGCGTCGCGGGCCGGGTGCTGCGGGCCGGGCCGAGTTCGGCCACGGTGCTCCTGCTCGTCGATCCGGGGAGCCGTATCGCGGTGATCAGCCAAGAGAGCCGCATTCAGGGCATACTCGTGGGCGGCGGCCCGGACAAGCCGCTGGAGATGCGTTTCGTGTCGCACAACGATGTGATCCGCGCCGGTGAAATTCTGGTCACATCCGGCCTCGACGATGCGTTCCCCAAAGGGATCCCCGTGGCGCGGGTATTGTCGGCAACGCCTTCGGATCTTTCATCGTTTCAGACCATTCAGGCCGTTCCGCTGGCGACGTTGTCCGAGCTTGAAGAAGTGCTGCTCATTTCCCGTGTGGAAGGTTCCGGCGTTTCCGGCTCGTTGTCCGGCGTGCTGGGGGCGCCGCGCCAGTCCTCGGCCGATCCGGCGGGCGGCCCCGCCGTGCAGCGCGCACAGCCCCAGCCCGGCCAGCAGGGATCGACGATCCCCGGCCCGCCCCGTCCCGACGCGCCGTTTTTCCTGAGCGGCCCGACGCCCCCGCCCGGGCTGCCGCTGCGGGGCCGTCCATGACGCTCAACATCCTGTGGTGGGCGGCCTTTTTCGTGCTCGGCCTCGCCCTCCAGCAGGCGCTGCCCGGCACGGACGTCTTGGTCGCCGGTTTGTTTCTGGCTTTGCAGGAGCGCCGTCCTTTCCAGCTTGCCGTGGTGCTGTTCGCGCTCATCCTCGTTCAAGAGGGCGTGGGCACGTTGGATTTCGGCACGTCCGTTCTTTGGTACCTTTTGGTCATTACGCTCTTTTTCGCCGGGCGCTGGATGTTTGAAACGGAAAACTGGCTGTTCGTGCTGCTCCTCAGCGGCTGTATCGGCTTGGCGCATTACGGCGTCATCTGGCTCATGACGCGGCTTCAGTTTATTCCTCTCGATATGACGCGGCTGCTTGACGAAAGCATCCTTCAGGCGCTGCTGACGCCGTTTGTCTGGCAATGCAGCATGATGGCGCGCCGGTGGGTGGTTCCCAATGAAAACAATACAGCTTGAAACCGAAGGCTACCAGCCGCCCAAGAGCGGGCTTATCCTGTTGCAGTGCCTTGTCGGTTTGCTGTTCTTCACGTTCGTCATCCGGTTTTGGTACCTCCAGATCCACCGTGGGGCCGATTTTGCGCAGCAGGCGCAGGCCAACCACCTGCGGCAGGAGTCGGTATACGCCTCGCGGGGCCTTATCCGTGACGTGAAGGGCACGCTGCTTGCCGAAAACCGCCCCGCCTTCGGGCTGGCCCTGATCCGGGAAGACTGCAAGGACATTTCCTCCACCTTGGCGCAGGTCAGCGAATGGGCGGGCATCCCGCTGGAGCAGCTTGCCAACCGTTTTCAGCAGGACAGGCGCAAGGTGAAGCCTTTCGAGCCGATCCTTTTGCTCAACGACATGCCTTTCGATCAGGTCGCGCGCATTGAGGCGCAGCTCATGCACTGGCCGGGGCTGGAAATCGTCACCCGTTCCAAGCGCTATTATCCCGAAGGCAAGGAGTTCGCGCATATCCTCGGCTATGTGGCGGAAGCCAACGAGCGGGAGCTTGCCGCCGATCCGTACCTTGCCCTCGGCGACACGGTGGGCAAGCAAGGGCTTGAGTATGTGTTCGAGCAGCGTCTGCGCGGGCACAAGGGGCTGTACAACGTCGAAGTCGACGTCCTTGGGCGTTCCCTCGGCAAGACGCTGGTTGAAGAGCCGCAGAACGGGGAAAACCTTCAGCTTTCCCTCGACACCAAGCTGCAAAAGCAGCTCGCGGCGCTGCTCGGCGATCAGACGGGCAGCATTGTGGTCATGGAGCCGCAGACGGGCCGGCTTTTGGCGCTGGTGACGAACCCTTCCTACGACAACAACGTGTTTGTCGGCGGCCTGTCCCAGAAGGACTGGGTGGCGCTGCGCGACGATCCCTTCCATCCGCTCCAGAACCGGGCCATCCAGAGCGTATACCCGCCCGGCTCGGTCTGGAAACTCATGATGGTCGGGATGTTCCTCAAGGAGGGCATCTCCCCCTCGTTCCGGGTCGTGTGTACCGGCTCCGTGAAGCTCGGCAACCGGGAATTCCGGTGCTGGAGGAGGGGGGGGCATGGATCCGTGGACATGATCCAGTCGCTTCTGCATTCGTGCGACGTGTATTATTATGTGCTCGGCGAAAAACTCGGCATCAACCGCATCGAGCAATTTGCCAAGGCGTGCGGGTTCGGCGCGCCTACGGGCATCGATCTGCCGCATGAGAAATCCGGCCTTGTGCCGTCGAGGGCATGGAAGAAGCGCCGTTCGGGTGAGCCGTGGTATCGGGGGGAAACGCTTAATGTTTCCATCGGGCAGGGGTACACGCTGGTGACGCCGCTCCAGATGGCGAATTTCGTGAGCGCGCTGCTCAACGGCGGCAAGCTGATGAAGCCTCAGCTTCTGGCCGATGCCAAGCCGGAAGTGCGGGGGGAGATCCCCTTCAGCGAAGAGGCCCGCAAGCTGGTATTGGAAGGCATGCGCGTTACGGCGGATGTCGGTACTGCCAAGGTTCTGCGCCGCACGGACGCCGTTATCGGCGGCAAGACGGGGACTGCGCAGGTCGTCAAGATCCGCATGGTCGGCGAGCGCCGGCAGCGTACGGCGGAAATGGCGTATCTGGAGCGCGACCACGCATGGATTGCCTCATACGGCCGCAAGGACGGAAAGGATGTGGTCGTTGTCGTCATGCTGGAGCACGGGGGCGGCGGCAGTTCGGCGGCCGGCCCGGTAGCCCGTGACGTATATAACATTCTTTACGGGACTCCGCTTGGGCCGCAGCCGCAGAGGGCGGCAGCCCGCACGGTGCGCGAGGATTGATTGCGGAATGAGGCGGGGGAGGGGCTTTCCGTACCCCCCCTCGGCCTCTATTCGCAGAACATCGACGCTATCGGATTCCCGTTCTGCGGGCGGGCATGCCGGAAGCTTCGTTTTCTGATAAAGTATCATCTTGTTAATTATCCTAATCAGGATAATTAACAATAAAAGAAACATATTCGGGCGGTTCCGTTTGTGCCGGGGTCCGGGGGGCGGCTCGCCTCCCGGCGGGTGCAGGGCGGCGCCCTGCCGGGGTACGGGGCGGAGCCCCGTCAGGAGTTGCTGCATGGCGATGGATCGGAGACTGCTGACGTATATCAACTGGGGGCTTGTGGCCGCCACGCTCCTGCTGTTCTGGGTGGGGATCGGCAACCTGTATTCCGCCAGCGGCGTCAGGGTGGAGGACGGCATCAGCCTTGCCCCGTACTATGAACGCCAGATGATCTGGGGGGCGTTCGGCCTGATCGCCATGATCGCCTGCATGAGCTTCGACTACCGCCATTTGCAGGCCATGGCCCTGCCTTTTTTCCTGATTGTGCTCTTTTCCCTCTGCCTGATCCCTATCTTTGGGAAAGTCATCTACGGCGCGCGCCGCTGGATCGATTTGGGGTTCTTCCACTTCCAGCCCAGTGAAATGGCCAAGATTGCCGTGCTGATCATGGGGGCGCAGGTGCTCTCTCTGGACGGCGAGCCGCTGTCGTGGAAGAAGCTTTTTCAGGTCTCGTGCGTGGGCGGCATCCCCGCGGCTTTCATCGTATGCCAGCCTGACCTTGGGACGGCATTGACCGTATTGGCCATCCTCGGCGGCATGATCCTGTACCACGGCCTCAAGAAGCGGGTTCTGCTCGTCTGCCTCATCAGCATTCCATTGCTGCTTCCCGTGGCGTGGTTCGCGCTGCACGACTACCAGAAGCAGCGCATCATGACATTCCTTGATCCGTCCAGTGATCCGCGGGGGGCGGGATACCATATTATCCAGTCAAAAATCGCCATTGGTTCCGGTCAGATATGGGGGAAGGGCTTCCTTGAGGGCACGCAGAGCAAGCTGAGCTTCCTTCCTGAAAAGCATACCGACTTTGCCATCGCCGTGTTCGGCGAGGAATGGGGGTTTGTCGGCTGCGTCGCGCTCATGGCGCTGTTCAGCCTCTTTTTATTGAGTATTTTCGAGACGGTGCGGGGGGCCAAAGATCGTTTTGGGAGCAACCTCGCGGCGGGGATTTTCATCTATTT
>URTO01000106.1 GCA_900550745.1 uncultured Desulfovibrio sp.
GGACGTATTAGTCCGATATGTGAGGGACTCTCTCTCTCTCTCTCTCTCTCTCTCTCTCTCTCTCTCTCTCTCTCTCTCTCTCTCTCTCTCTCTGGGCTTGGCGGCGCTGCCGAGGATGCCTTCCAGCCATTCCATGCAGCTCCGCATCTGCTCGCTTTCCAGCTCCATCCGGGTGAGGTTCACCGAGGCTACGAACTCCGGCTTCCCGTCGGGCGAGGGCCGGAACAGCGCGGCGCGCTCAGACTGGAGCTCCTGCTGGGCGATGTCGAGCAGGTGCTGGAACAGTTCGTCGCTCCGGTAGGCGGTCGGCTCGCGGTTGAAGGCGGCATGGCAGCGGTCGAGCAGGGCGCGGCCCGGCGTGTCCAAGGCTTCCGGTTCCGGCGTGGGGGCGAGGGCGGGGAACGTTTCCCCGGTCGCGGCGATGGCGGCGTTGCGGTAGGAGGCGTTTTCATCAAGCGGGTGGCCGATGAGTTCGGTGACGCGCTTGCGCTGCCGGTGGGCCTCGCGGTGCTGGCCCAACGCTTCGAGCATGTTGGCGAGTTCGTGATGGGTGAGCACGAGCTCGCGGGGATCGCCGGTGGGTTCCAGTTCGCGCAGGCTGTCATGGAGGAGTGAAACGACCTCTTCGGCGGGCGCGCCCCGTCCCCGGAGGCGCAGGGCATGGGCGCGCAGGGCCGTGCCCCTGAGCTGGCGGCTGGGCTGGCGGAGGAAGATCTCAATCGTGGGTTCGAGCTCGTAACGGGGGATGGGCGGATAGCCCCGCTGCTCGAAGACGTAGAGGAGATCCAGCACGAGGGGATCGAGGAAAGGCGAATGGGGGACCCCGCGCGCGGCGGCGCGCAGGGTTTCGTTGCGGAGGACACGGTAGGCGGCGTCGGTGCGGCCTGAAAGGTGATGGTAGACGGCGAGGGCGCGCACGGCGCTGGAAGCGATCTTATGGTTTTGTTCGGGGGAGACGCAGTTCAGCAGGTAGTCGATTTTGACAATCGCCTCGTCCAGCGCGCCCTTGCGGAGGAGCAGAAAGCACAGGTGGGCGATCCAGAGCATGGCGACGAGGCGTTCCCCGGCGAGCTCGGCGGTCTGCCGGGCGGATTCGATGATGCCGGTGGCGAGGGGATATTCGCGCAGGTACATGGCGGCTTGGCTGGCGCAGAAGGACAGTGGCTCGAAAAACCGCTTGTACCACCAGTGATCCTGTGCGGGGCGGCGCGCGTAACAGAGCAGGGTTTCGCGGAAGTTCCCCTTGAGGAAGTTTTCGATGCCTTCAAAGACGGGGATGCGATCCTGCATGTCCTGTTCCTTGAAGTGGCGCATCTTTTCCGAACTGTAGAAAAAACGATCCGTGAGCGGCGGCTCTCCGCCTGAGAACAGTTGCAGATACTGCCGGAAAATCCAGATCATGGGCATGAAGCGTTCGCTGTTGTTGCGGGCCGCGACTTCGTAGGCGAGCGGGGAGAGCTCCGTGGCGAGCTGGAGGTAATGGTGTGAGAAGATGCACATGCTCTGGACTACGAGGACGAGCTCGGCATACCGCCAGCTTTTCTGGCCCGCGTCGTCCATATGCGCCCGGCCCCAGCGGAGCAGGAACTGCACCGCCATCTCGAAACAGGCGAGCACGGCGGGATCGTTGTCCTTGAGGCGGTCGTCGATGAAGCGGACTACGATTTCGCAGTCTTCCAGCGTGGCGTTCCCGCCGAGGATGCCCATGTGGTAGGGGACGCCCGCTTCCGGGCAGGAGGTGCACAGGGTTTCGGCCATGTCTTCCAGCAAGTCCGGCCCGATATGGGCGGCGGCCCATGCCGGGGCCCCGCCTCCGTCCGGCTCCCCTGCGGGGGCGGCGTACTTTCGGAGCGACAGCTCCCTCAGCGCGGAGCGGACGCGGATTTCGGGCAGCCCGGTGATGGCGGCGAGCTCCCGTTCGTGGAGCGGGCGTGCGGAAAGCTGGAGGGCGAGCAGAAGCGAAGCGTGAGGGACACTTGAGGCGATGGTGGGCATGGCGCGGATTCCTTGCGGGTGCGTCCCGTTTTTTAGACGCATCCTGATTTCTGGACGCTGTTCATCCCGTTTTCTAGACGAGTGATAGTTCGCATTTTGTCATGCTGTCAATAACTTCTTGAGAAGACGCTTGATTACATGCATCTGAGCCTGTTGGCATCCCCCTTGCTCCTTTTAACACATATACCCGCCGAAGGGTACGTATTCCAATGTTTCAAGGAGGATGTCTTCATGCAATACGCCAGTGTGCTGTTGTTCAACGCCGTGATCCTGACTCTTGATGGAAGCGATGCCGTCGCTTCGGCCCTCGCGCTGGACGGCGACCGTATCCTTGCCGTCGGGGATCGGGACGGCCTGGCCCCGCTCATCGGCCCGGATACGGAATGCCGGGACATGGGGGGCGCCGCCGTGCTCCCCGGCTTTTACGATGCCCACGGGCATATCCTGATGGCTGCGCAGGTGCGCGGGCGCGTGAACCTCAATTCGCCGCCCCTTGGGGCCTGCCGGACGCTTGGGGACATCCTCGCCGCCATACGGGCCCGTGCGGCGGAAACGCCCGACGGCGAATGGGTGCTTGCCTGCGGCCTCGATGATACGCTGCTGGAGGAAAAACGGTTCCCCAGCCGTTGGGAACTGGATGAGGCGGCCCCGCATAATCCCGTGTTCGCACAGCACATTTCCGGGCATCTGTGCGTTCTGAACAGCGCGGCGCTGAAGCTGGCCGGGATTGGCCGCCATACGCCTGACCCCGCCGGGGGCGTCATCCGGCGCGATGCGGACGGCGAGCCGGACGGCGTGCTTGAGGAAAGCCCGGTCTATGAAACCATCATGCCGCTGCTGCCCAAGCAGACGCGGGAGCAGCGGATCGGCGATCTTGCCGCCGCCACGCGGGATTACGCCGCGCGGGGCATCACCACGGCGGTGGACGCGGCCCTGTTTTCCTATGACGATGCGGAGATCCTGCGCGCCGCGCAGGAGCAGGGGCGCCTCGCTGTCCGAGTACACGTCAACCCCTTCGCGTCGCTTGATCCTGACGATCCCCGGCTGGCGTTCGACGGGAAGGATGTGACCCTCGGCGGGGCCAAGCTGCTCGCGGACGGCTCGCTGCAGGGCTATACCGGTTATCTCGCCAAACCCTATTACACCCCGTATCAGGGCGACCCCGAATGGCGGGGCTACCCCACGCACAGCCGCGAGAATTTGTTCGCGCTGATCGAAGCCGCGCATGGGCGGGGGCAGTTCCTCATCCATACCAACGGCGATGCCGCCACCGATGACGCCCTTGATGCGCTCGAAGCGGCGCAGGCCAAGCATCCCCGCAAGGACTGCCGCCATATCCTCATCCATGCCCAGACGATCCGCGAGGATCAGCTCGATCGCCTCGAAGCGGCGGGCTACACGCCTTCGTTCTTCACCGCACACGTCTATTACTGGGGCGACCGCCACCGGGATCTGTTCCTCGGCCCGGAACGCGCCGCCCGGATGGATCCCATGCGCTCGGCGCTGGATCGCGGCCTCGTGATCACCGCGCACTGCGATTCCCCCATCGTGCCCGCCGATCCGCTGCTGTCCATCTGGGCCTGCGTCAACCGGCTGACCTCCTCCGGTCAGGTGCTTGGGGCGGATCAGCGCATTTCCGTGCTCGAAGCCTTGCGCGCCCATACCTTCAACCCGGCGTGGCAGAATTTCCAAGATAAGGACAAGGGCTCCATCGAGCCCGGAAAACTGGCCGATCTCGTGATCCTCGACGCCAATCCGCTGGAAGCCGATCCCGCCGCCCTGCGCGGCATCGGCGTTCTGGAAACGATTGTGGGCGGGAAAACCGTGTACTCCGCCCGTGCCTGATTGGTGCGCGGGCGTGCCCATCCGCCCGCATCGCCTTCCTTCAACCGCGGGTTCCGTCCCGCACGAACAAGAGGATCCGCCCATGTCCCAAGCCACCCAGAAGCCCTTGAGCGTGGCCTCCATCGAGGCCCCCGTGGAAGAAGCGGCCGTTTCCGTCAGCCGCCCCCGCTTCATATTCGCCTTTGTCGTCCTCTATGTGCTGTTCTTGCTTGACTTTTCGGCGCGCCTCGGCGTGACTTCAGTGTTCCCCGCCATGCAGGAGGCCCTCGGCCTGACCGACTCCCAGATCGGCGTGGCCGGTTCCGCCGTGCTCTGCGGCATGACCCTCTTTGTGCTGCCGCTTTCCTTTATTGCGGACAAGACATCCAAGAAAAAGGCCGTCACCCTCATGTCCGGCCTGTGGGGGACCGGCTGCCTGCTGTGCGGGCTCGTTTCAAACTTCTTCCTCATCCTGCTTGGGCGGTTCATGGTCGGCATGGGCAACGCGAGCTACGCCCCGGTGTCCGTATCCATGCTGACGAGCTGGACCAGGAAGTCCCGCTGGGGATCGGTGATCGGGCTGTACAATTCTTCCATGTCCGTGGGCCTCGCCCTTGGGACGGCTGTGGCGGGCATTCTGGCGCAGAGCATCGGCTGGCGCGCGCCGTTCATCGTGATGGGCGCGGCGACGCTGCTGTTCATGGTGCTTTCCACGGCCCTGCCCAAGGCTTCGGCCAAGCCCGAAAACGCCAAAAAGGACGATGTGAGCCTGAAGGAAGCCTTTGGCGTCACCTTGAAGAACAAGACGCTCGTCATGCTCGGCATCGGCGTCGGCTTCGCCAACATGGTCTATTCCAGCATGGTGGCGTGGATCCCCATGTTCCTCGTCCGCGAAATGGGCTGGACCAGCGCGGAAGTGGGGGCGTACATGAGCCCGGTATATCTGTTCACCGGCATAGTGATCACGCCTTTGTCCGGGATCATTTCCGACCGTCTCGGCCGTTGGAGCCGCAAAACCCGCGCATGGCTCGGCGTTCCCTGCTTCATCCTCTTGGCGGCCTGCTTCGGCTTCGGGTTTATGCTGAAGAGCTTCCCCCTCATCGCGCTCGGCGTCATCCTTTTCCTTATTCCGGTTACGGGCATCCATATCGCCACGCAGGAACTCGTCCCCGCCCGCTATAAGGCGTCGGCCTACGGAACCTACGTGACGTTCCTCCAAGGGCTCGGCTTTTTCGGGCCCATGCTCGTGGGCGGCCTGTCCGACGCGTTCGGCTTGAACGCCGCCATCGTATATGTGCAGTTCGTCTTTGTACTTGGCGCGTTCATGCTCTTGTGCGCGGGGTTTACGTATCAGGGGGACTTCGACCGCGCACGGGCGCTTGATAAGCGGTAATGCCGGGAAACGGGAAAAGGCTTTTCCGGCTTTTTCAGATCCGGGTTTGGATAACGGGCGGCATGGCAGGCGTCCATGCCGCCCCGTTCCGGGTGGGCGCTGCGGCGTCCCGGACAGGGGGCACGCATCCGGGCATGGCCCGGTAACGGCAAGCGGACGTAATCCGGCAAGGGCAAACGCCGCACAATCCCGGAACATCAACGGCATTGCCCCGGCGTGGAAATGCCTTCCAAAGCGGAGCCGCATGACGGGGAAAGGCCTGGCCTGCCGGGTATTGCCGGGGCTTCCGCATCCCTTCAGGGAGCCGCATGGGTCGGGCCGTCGCTTTTTCCCGATTTCACCCACGGCGTGCGCCTCGTTTCGATACGGCATTCTTTGCGGCGGATTCCCTGCGCATAGAAAACACGGCTGTCCATCCAACACGTTACTTTGTGCTGTTATTGCTGTTCTTCTATGCCGTTCGGGGCATCCTGCACAGGAATCGGTTGCGGCGGAAAGGGGATGCCGACAGAAGGCGTGTTTTATATTTGACAATAAAATTCAAAATCAATAATCTCCCGGAAGGAAACACTGCTGTGGCGGTTTGTGCCTATGCCGCATCTTATGGGCATCGTGGTTCCGCAGGAGGTTGAGTTGGCTTTTTCGTATAGACGGTGCGCACGGGTGTTGACGCTGGCTGCTGTGTCCGTGCTTGGGCTGGCGCTGCTTGTCCGGGCCCTCGTTGCTTTTGTTGAGGCGTTGGCCGTGCTTTGCCTTGCCGTGGTCGTGGCGTCGCTGGTGCTGCCGAGAGGGATCAGATGGTACTGGCGTCAGGCGCGGCGGGAAATCCCGCGTTTGCTGCGCAGCCTTGGTGATTTGCTGGATACTTCCTCAGCGGAACGGAAAACGGCGGCTGAAGGCCAAGCGGGAACAGAATGATCCGTAAGTTGTATCAGTTGAGAAACGGGCAGAGCGGCTTTGTCGCCGCCGTTGCCGCTACGGGCGAGCGTGCCCAGCGCTTTCGGGACATGGGATTGCTTCCCGGTGTCGGGATTACGGTCATGGGGCGTTCCCCGATGGGGGATCTCCTGTCCCTGCGTGTGATGGGGACTACGCTGGCGCTACGTGTGGCCGACGCTGAGGACGTTACCGTCAGCACGGATGACTGACGCTGCCGAGGTGGGCGCACTTTTGAGGGATGTGGGAGAGAGGCATTATAAGGCGTTTTCATGGGGCCATCCCCTTTCAGGATGAAGGGCCGGGCATAATGAAAGGCCGAGCATAAATCTCAAAGGCTCCCCCGCCACGCTCCCTGATGGAAGGCTGCGGCAAAAAACAGGGCAATCTCATTTACATTTTTGAATGCTTGCCTATAGCTGATTAAGATTTTCATTATCAAAATAGAGATCGGCAATGGGCCGATCCTCGGCATAACCAAAGAGGAAGTTATGAACAATCGTTTTGGAACGACTTCGGACATGATCATTCAGACGGTGCAGGAAAAAGAAGGATGCGCTTGCCTCGCCATTGATGAGAAAGGGGGAGATTTAAAGAGTAATGTTTTGGAAATAAAACGCCGGGATTTACCTGACCCTAACGAATACCAGGAGATTGTATATCCGGTGATTTTCCATTTATTGGTGCCTCCGGCAAATGCCCGGCCTTCCTATTCTATTT
>URTO01000107.1 GCA_900550745.1 uncultured Desulfovibrio sp.
ATTGTTGCAAAGGACCCTCATGGCGGATCTGAAACATACGTACGCCTACCGGGCGATCAATGACGAAGGCGTGACGCTCACCGGCGATGTTGAGGCCGAAAGCGCGGAACAGGCGCGCCAAACGCTGCTTGGCCGCGGCCTCATGCCGACCGGGGTTACCCGTCAGGACGGCCCTTTGAAGGGCAAGCGCCTCAAAAGGCTCTTCCAGAAGCCGGTCACCTGCAAACAGATCATCCTGTTCAGCAAACAGTTCCGCACGTTGTTCAACGCGGGCGTCCCCATCACGCAGCTTCTGGGCATCCTCCAGACGCAGACGGAAAACCCCACGCTCAAATCCGCCACTGCGGACATCGCGCAGCAGGTAAGCACGGGCGGTACGCTGTATAACGCATTCCGGTCGCATCCTGATATTTTCTCCCCGCTCTACTGCGCCATGATCCGGGCTGGCGAATTCAGCGGCTCGATGGGCGGCGTGCTGGATCGCCTCACCTACCTGCTGGAACACGAAAACAAAATTCACAGCGACGTGAAATCAGCCCTGCGCTACCCCAAAATCGTGCTGATCACGTTGGCCGGGGCCTTTCTTTTCCTCCTCAACTGGGTAGTCCCGAACTTCGCCAAGCTGTTCGCCAACGCCAAAATCGAACTGCCGTACCCAACGCGCATGGCCCTTGCCATGAATGCCGCACTGTCCGGCTACTGGTATCTGCTGCTGGCGGCTGCCGTCGGCATATTCTTCTGGGCGCGCTGGTGGATACGGACAAGCCGGGGCCGTTATCTGTGGGACCGGGCATTGCTTACCCTCCCGCTCGTCGGCAAGGTCGTCCAGATGTCGATCATGGCCCGTTTCGCCGCCATCTTTTCCATCCTCCAGCGTAGCGGCGTCAGTATCCTTGATTCACTGGATATTCTTTCAGAAACCATCAACAACGCCGCGCTGGAACGGGAATTTTCCGCCATCAAGGAAAAACTCCGATCAGGCCAAGGCATCGCGGAACCACTCAGCAGCGCCCGCTATTTCACGCCGCTGGCCATCAATATGATTGCCGTAGGCGAAGGTGCCGGCAACCTTGAGGCCATGCTTGACGATCTCGCCGCCCACTATGACGAAGAGGTTGAGTACGCCGTGGCTGAAATGACCGAAGCCATCGGCCCCATCCTCATCGTCGTCCTCGCCGCCGTCGTCGGCTTCTTCGCCCTCGCCATCTTCATGCCCATGTGGGACATGACCAAGCTGGCATCCGGCGGATATTAAGGCCGGACAGCGAGGCCGCAGGAAAGCTCTTTTCACAGGAAAGGGACTCCCCTCCTTTCAGCGGCTTTTCCCCTTTGGCTCTGCCATGACATGGGGCTGCTTCATCTCCACAGTATGGTGAAAATACAGCCCCTTTCTCCAGTTTTCCCTTGGCGGAACCTGTGGCTAAGGTATTTTGTTGGTTATTCCTTTGGAACTTCAAGAAAAAAGCATCTGCCATCTTCTATGGCACAGCCTTCCCTTTATGAAGCCCTTTTCTTCTGCGGCAAGGATTCCAGTGTGCCTTGCCCCGCATATTTCCTCCGGCGAACCGAGGGACGGCAGCCTCCGCATGAAGCGCCGCACTCTGTCGATCTCCATGAGCCGTCACGGAAGCCCTCCCCGCCCCTCCGGTATCCTTTTCCGTCCATACCCCGCTTCAAAAAAAGGGTTTATTGCGGAAAGGAATATTGCTATACCTGCGGGGAACGGGCATCGGCCCACGGGGGAAAGATGAACACATCCATTCCATGCTACGGCATCATTCCGGCGCGTTACGATTCTTCGCGTTTTCCGGGAAAGCCGCTTGCCGACATTTGGGGGCGCCCCATGTTCTGGCATGTCTACGCCCACGCGAAACGCGCTTCGGTGCTCAGGGACATCGTGCTTGCCACGGACGACGAACGCATTGCGGAAGCCGCCCTTGAATGGGAAATCCCCTGCGTCATGACCCGCCGTGACCACGCCAGCGGAACGGATCGGGTTTTCGAGGCCGCTTCAAAGCTCGGCGTCGAGCCCCACGCCGTCATCGTAAACATACAGGGCGACGAGCCCGCGCTGGATCCCGCCGTCATCGGGCAGCTCGTGCAGCCTTTCCTTGACCGGACGGTGCAGGTAAGCACCCTCGCCACGCCGATTTCGCCGGAGCGCGCGGCTTCCCCCAATCAGGTGAAGGTCGTGACGGCGGCCAACGGCGACGCGCTGTATTTTTCCCGTTCGCGCATCCCCTTCGACCGCGAGGGCGGGGACGGGGAAATCCTGGGGCACATCGGCCTGTATGCCTTCCGCATGGGGGCGCTGGAACGGTTCGTCGGCCTGCCGCAGTCCCCGCTGGAAAAGCGGGAAAAACTGGAACAACTGCGCTTTTTGGAAAACGGCGTCCCCGTCCGCGTAGTCCGCGTGGAAGGCTATGAAGCCCACGGCGTGGACACCCCGGAAGATCTGGAAACCATCCGCGGGCTGCTCGCGGAGCACACCTGCAAAAGCTGCGTCCGTTGATGCGGGTGCAGGCGCGACTTTGACAAATGCAACGGCGGGACTGCCGCCACGCTTCAACATAACGGAGACGGAATGAAGGCGCTATTGGCTCTTGAAGACGGTTTTGTACTTGAAGGACGTTCCTTTACCGGCCCCTGTGAGGGCGGCGGGGAAGTCATTTTCAACACCGGCATGACCGGGTATCAGGAGATCCTTACCGATCCCTCCTATTACGGCCAGATGGTGTGCATGACGTGGCCCCTGATCGGCAACTACGGGATCAATGCCGAAGACATGGAATCCGGCAGAGTCCACGCCGCGGCCCTTATCGTCAAAGAGTGCTGCAAGACGCCCTCCAACTGGCGCTCCGTGTGTTCCCTGCCCGACTTCCTGCAACAGCACGGCGTCCCCGGCATCGAGGGCATCGACACCCGCGCCCTGACCCGCCACCTGCGCATGCACGGAGCCATGCGCGGCATGGTTTCCACCTCCATCACCGATCCCGCCGAGCTCGTCATGCAGGCGAAGTCCCTGCCTTCGATGGAAGGCCAGAACCTCGTCACCCGCGTGATGCCCGCTACGCCGTGGAAGTGGACGGGCAACGGCGGCGTCCCCGCCGAACTCAACGCCGACGGCTCCTACAACTGGCCGGGCGAAGGCCCGCGCCTCGTGGCCTATGACTTCGGCATCAAGTGGAACATCCTGCGCCTTCTGACCGCGCAGGGCTTCGACGTGCTGGTCGTCCCGCCGTCCTTCACCGCCGAACAGGTCAAGGCCAGCGGCGCTCAGGCCGTGTTCCTGTCCAACGGCCCCGGCGACCCGGCGACCCTCACCGACGAGATTGTGACCATCAAGAAACTTGTCGAAAGCTATCCCGTGGCGGGCATCTGCCTCGGCCACCAGCTCCTCGGCCATGCCTTGGGCGGCACGACCCGCAAGCTGAAATTCGGACACCACGGCTGTAACCACCCGGTCAAGGATCTCGCTACCGGGCATGTGGAAATCTCTTCCCAGAACCACGGCTTCTGTGTGGACATCGACAATGTTTCCGACGTGATCGTCACCCATGTAAACCTGAACGACGGCACGCTGGAGGGTTTTGCCCACAAGACCAAGCCCATCCTTGCCGTGCAGCACCACCCCGAAGCCTGCCCCGGCCCCATCGACAGCCAGTATTTCTTTGCCCGCTTCCGTGGCATGGTGCGCGACGCGGTAGGGTTCTAGGTTTTTATTGGGGAAGGAGAGGAGAACTTTTCTAGGGAAGGGCACCCTACGGTTCTCCCTCCCCATCCCCAAAGCTGTACATACGGCCCTTCCTCACCCAAGGCGTTTGGCCTCATTGAACGCCTGCTTGATCGGATTTCCCCGCATATCCAGACGCCTGAGCGTTTACACGTTCGGGCGTTTTCCTCAAACAAAAGGCTCTCTTCTTCCGCTGGAACGAGCTCCCTCCGCAGCCTCGCCCACCAGCCGAACTGTCTGGGAAGATGAGGGATGGGGGCCGGGGAAGGAAAAAGGCTCCCTTTTCAGGGATTTTCTTCTCCCTGCCCCGGTTATCTCACAAAGGAATATCCCCATGAACAAACGAACCCTTGGCGTCGTCTTCTTCCCGGCGTTCGACTGGGCGATCAGCCCGACGCACCCGGAACGCGAAGAACGCCTGTTGTATACGCAGGATCAGCTCCGTGAGGAAGGGTTGTTCGACCTTCCGGGCATTACCGAGTACAAACCCGGCGTAGCCACCTATGAAGATATCGAGCGGGTACACTTCTGCCTGCCGAACGTCGGGCGCGTGTGCTCCGCATCGCACCTCGCCTCGGCGGGAGGCGCCATCCGGGCCGGTGAGCTCGTGCTTTCCGGGGAACGTGAACGGGCCTTCGCCTTGGTGCGGCCTCCGGGACATCACGCCATGCGCGTCACCCACGGCAACCGCGGCTTCTGCAACGTGAACATGGAAGCCGTGATGATCGAAAACCTGCGCAGCCGCTTCGGGCCGCTGCGTGTGGCCATCGTTGATACCGACTGCCATCATGGGGACGGCACGCAGGACATTTACTGGAACGATCCCGATACGCTTTTCATTTCAATGCATCAGGACGGCAGGACGCTGTATCCCGGCACGGGGTTCCTGCCGGAATGTGGCGGCCCCGGCGCGCTTGGGCGGACGGTGAACATCCCTCTTCCGCCCGGAACCGGGGACGAAGGTTACCTATACGTTACAAAAAACGTGGTGCTGCCGCTGTTGGAGGCGTTCAAACCCGACTTGGTGATCAACTCGGCGGGGCAAGACAACCACTATACCGATCCCCTCACCAATATGCAGCTTTCCGCGCACGGCTACGCCGCCATGAACGCGCTCCTCAATCCGCATATAGCCGTGCTTGAGGGCGGTTACTCCATCCGCGGCGCCCTGCCCTACGTCAATCTCGGCATCTGCCTAGCGCTGGCGGGCCTGCCGTTTGAACACGTCCATGAACCGGATCACGACGCCAAGGCGCTCAGGCAGCGCCCGCAAGTCACGGAATACATTTCGCGCCTCTGCGACGATGTTCTGAATCAGTACCACAACCCTCCGTCCCGCCCCTCCGAAGGCCGTCGCGACGGCGAATGGTGGCGGCGCGAGCGGGACATCTATTACGACACCGACGGCCTCAGCGAACACCAGAATGAAGGCATACGGCTCTGCCCCGATTGCCCCGGCCTGACCTGCATCGAAACATCGTCGGATCGCGTCGATAAAAGCCTGTGCCTGCTTTTGCCTCGCAACGCCTGCCAGCATTGCCGGGATCTTGCCCATCGCCTCGTGGAAACGACCGGTAAAAAATCGGGCCGCTACGCGCATGTCTTGTGCATCGGCGGCCAATAAACGCAAGAGAGAGAGAGAGAGAGAGAGAGAGAGAGAGAGAGAGAGAGAGAGAGAGAAAGAAAGAAAGAAAGAAAGAAAGAAAGAAAGAAAGAAAGAAAGGAGTCCCTTTCTTCAAAAGAGTTTTTTCTCCCCTCTCCCGGCCTTCATCAACACCCCGTCACCATCCGTCGTTATACATACGCCGCCGGGGAACTGAAAAACCTTCCGGCTGCGTGAGGAGACGGCGGCTTCATCCAGACGGAACAGCGTTTCGGACTGCGCCTGTCCGCGTCCAAAACGGTGGAACAATCCGGCATATACGCGCAGGCGCGCCGCACGCGGCAATGAGACAAAGGCCGCACGCGGCAACAGGAGGCTGCCGTTTTCCTCCCTGAGCTGCGCGAACACCGGGGCAAGCGCCTCGTCCCAATACTGCCCGTCCTCACGGGCAAGCTCCCAAAGCGTACGCACGGAACGGGAAAAAGAAGGGTTTTCCGCCTTCAACAATGGAATGACATGATTGCGCATACGGTTGCGCCGGAATGCGTCACTCCTGTTTGAGGCGTCTTCGATCCAATCCACACCGAGAGATTGGAGGAAAGCCTCCAGCTCCACCCGTGGCGTCCCAAGTAAAGGGCGCAGAAGACGCCGGGCCGTATCTACGGCCTTCATGCCGCCGAGACCGGGCCAGCCGGAACCGCGCACAAGCCGCATCAGCACATCCTCACTCAAATCATCAAGATGATGACCGGTAACAACCCACTCAGCGCGTTCAGATCGGAGCACCGAATCAAAAAACGCGTACCGGGCACGCCGCCCCGCGTCTTCAAGGCCGATCCCTTCCGAACGCGCCAGTGCCTCCACATCCACGCGCCGCACCATACAGGGCACGCCGAGCCGTTCCGCGAAACGCCGCGCGGATTCCGCCTCTTCCCCGCTTTCCGGGCGAAGCTGATGATCGAGATGTGCCAACACGAGGGATACGCCGAGGCAACGCAGGATTACAGCCAGCGCCGTAGAATCCGCCCCCCCCGAAAAAGCCACGATGACATGGCGCGGAGATGCACCGCACCGCTCTTTCAGAAAACGCCCGACAGCCATACACAACCGAGCCCCGGCAGGCGGCAAGTCCTGCATCCTGCGCGGGAGAGCATCTTTCTTTTCTGCCATCGTCGTTTTATCTGCCATGTGACGCCCCGCCAACAACTCAAAGCCATTCCATACAGGGCTACTTACGGCTTTACAGACTTCCGTTTTGCCCCGAAACCAACCCACTTAACACAAGGAGCACTTATATTATACTTTGGCTCTGCATAGTATGTAGTTGTTTCATCTCCACAGCACGGTGAAAATACAGACTTTTTATCCGGCTTTTCCTTTATCGAAAGGCTCTGTCATAGTACATGGTTGTTTTTGTTTCAGCAATATACTGAAAATATATGCTTTTTCTCCAAATTTTCCGCTGGTGGGCTCTGTGATTGGGGGATTTTATTGGTTATTTCTTTGGAATTTCA
>URTO01000108.1 GCA_900550745.1 uncultured Desulfovibrio sp.
AAAGCAATGCCGTAGTATTATATTATAAGAGTGATAAATGACAGTCAAAGGGAGCGTTTTTCGTCTCTTTGCAGGAAATGGAAGCGCTCCGGGTTGAATTCCTCGGACGCAAGGGCCGCATTGCCCGTATCATGTCTCGCCTCCCCGAACTTGAACCTGCGCAGCGGCCTTTGCTGGGGCAAACCGCCAACCGGGTGAAGGAAAGCCTGACCGCTCAGTTTGAAGCCAAGAAGACGGCTCTCGACAACGCCGAAGAAGCCGCCGCACTGGCGCGCTTTGACGCCGGCCTGCCCGGACGCCTGCCGTGGCGCGGTTCGCTGCATCCGGTGACCATGGTGATGGAAGAAATCTGCGCCATCTTCAAGGGGCTTGGCTACGACATCGTATCCGGCCCGGAAGTGGAGACGGACTACTATTGTTTTGAGGCGCTGAACATTCCGCCGGAACACCCCGCGCGCGACATGCAGGATACCCTGTACGTGTCCGACGGCATTGTGCTGCGTACGCATACGTCCCCGCTTCAGGTGCGGACCATGCTCAAGCAGAAGCCTCCCGTTGCCGTGGTTGCGCCCGGACGCGTCTACCGCCGCGACTCGGACATCACGCACACGCCGATGTTCCATCAGGTCGAAGGCCTGCTCGTGGACAAGCACGTGACTATGGCTGACCTGCGCGGGACGCTTACCGCGTTCATGCGTGAAGTGTTCGGTTCCGATACCCGCATCCGTTTTCGTCCGAGCTTCTTCCCGTTTACGGAACCCAGCGCCGAGGCCGACATTTCCTGCTGCATGTGCGGCGGGAAGGGGCATGTCGGCGGCACCACGTGCCGCGTGTGCAAGGGGACGGGCTGGCTGGAAATCCTCGGCTGCGGCATGGTCGATCCCGAAGTCTTCAAGGCCGTTGGCTACGACCCGGAAGAGGTGACCGGTTTCGCCTTTGGCCTTGGCGTGGAACGTATCGCCATGCTGAAGTACGGCATTGGGGATCTGCGCATGTTCTTTGAGAACGACGTGCGTTTCCTCGGCCAGTTTGCCTAGGGTATCCCCTCCTTCGGACAGGGAATCGGGATCGGTTTCAGCTTTTTCTTGCAGGCGGTTTCCGGTTCATTCGGAAAAATGCCTTTGCGATCCCGATCAAGAGAAGAATGCGCCGTCTTGTGGGAAGGCTTTCCTTGGCGGTTTTTGGGGCGATGCCCCGAAAGGATTGAGCAATGCTGTTAAGTCTGAAATGGTTGCGCGAATTTGTTCCGGTGGAAGCCGGGGCTCAGGAAGTCGGCGATCGCCTGACGATGCTTGGGCTGGAGCTGGAAGACATCATCCATCCGTATGATGCCATCAAGGACATCGTCGTCGGGCACGTCCTGACGAAAGAGGCCCATCCCGACTCGGATCATCTGGCCGTATGCACGGTGGATGTCGGACAGGAAGAAGTGCTGAACATCGTGTGCGGTGCGCCCAATGTGGCCGCCGGGCAGAAGGTCCCGGTGGCGCTGGTGGGTACGACGATGCCCGGCGGTATGGTCATCAAGAAGGCCAAGCTGCGCGGCGTGCCCTCGTTCGGCATGATCTGCTCCGAGCGAGAGCTGGGGCTTTCCGAAGATCATAACGGCATCATGGTGCTGCCCGAAGGCTTCAAAGTCGGCACCCGCCTCATCGACGCGCTGGATCTGGATACGGAGATTCTGGAAATCGGCATCACCCCGAACCGCGGCGACTGCCTGTCCGTACTCGGCCTTGCCCGCGAAGCGGCGTTGGCTTTCAAGCTGCCTCTGACGCTGCCCAAGGTGCATGTGGAGGCACAGGGGGCGGATTGGGCTTCGGAGTGGGCGGTGAACATCCCGAATCCCGACTTGTGCCCGTTCTACCAGCTGCGCCTTGTGGAAGGCGTGACCATCAGGCAGTCGCCCATGTGGATGCGCCACCGTCTGCACGCCGTGGGTATCCGTCCCATTTCCAACATTGTGGACGTCACCAACTATATTTTGATGGAGCTGGGGCAGCCGCTGCACGCCTTTGACCGCGACAAGCTGGAAGGCGGACGCACGGAAATCTCCGTGGCCCGTGACGGCGAGCGCCTTGTGACCCTTGACGGTCAGGAGCGTGTGCTGACCTCCGCCGACCTGCTGATCCGCGACGGCATGAAGCCTGTTGCGCTCGCCGGGGTCATGGGCGGGCTTAATACGGAAATTTCCGACGCCAGCCGCAACGTCGTGGTTGAGAGCGCCGTATTCCGTCCCGAAACCATCCGCAAGACGGCCCGGCGTCTCGCCCTGTCCAGCGAAGCCTCCTACCGCTTCGAGCGCGGCGTGGATCAGGTCAATTCCCGGTTCGCTATGGACAGGGCCGTCAGCCTGATGGCGGAGCTTTCCGGCGGCGTGGTTCGTACGGGGGCCTGCACGCAGGAGCCCAAGCTGTGGGCTGCCCCGCAACCGCGTTTCCGTGTCCAGCGTGCCGTCGATCTGCTCGGCATGGATGTCGAGCCCGCATTCTGCGCGGATACGCTGGAACGTCTGGGCTGCGGCCTTGACCGTTCCGACGAGGCGGACTGGAAGGTCACGACCCCAAGCTGGCGTTCCGACCTGAGCCGCGAAGTGGATCTTATCGAAGAAATCGCGCGTGTGAAGGGCATGGACACCATCCCGGAAACCCTGCCCGCCGTTTCCCGTCCCCTCGATCGTTTCGGGCAGCCGGAATCCAGATACGGCTTCCTGTCCCGCATCAAGGCGTGGGGGCGCGGCCTCGGCCTGAACGAAGCCGAGAACTACAGCTTCGTCGGGCACAAGGATCTCGATCACCTTGGCCTTCCCAAGGAAGGCCGCATTGACATCATCAACCCGCTGACCGAAGAACAGAACGTGCTCCGCACCGAGATCGCCCCAAGCCTGCTGCAGAACGTGCGCACCAACATCGCGCACGGCAACATGGGCGTCCGCCTGTTTGAAGTGGCCAACGTATTTGAGGCCGATCCCGCTTCCCAGACCACGGCGAAGGAAAGCGCCCGCCTCGGCATGGTGATGTACGGTTCTTTGTACGACACGGCATGGCCGAATGCGGAAATCGACGCCGGATATGCGGACATCCGCGGTTTGGTGGAGCATCTCGCGGCGTTCCTGAATCTTCCCGCGCCTGTGTTCACCCGTGACGAAAACGCCCATCCCTTCCTTGCGCCGTGCGTGCGCGTGGACGTCGATGGGAAGCCCGTCGGTGTGGTGGGCCAAGTCAAGGCGCAGCTCGCCGACGCCTACCATGCCCGCAAGCGCATCTGGCTGGCGGAACTGGATCTGGAAACCTTGTGGGATCTGCACCGGGCGGCCCGCATCGTGTTCAAGGCGTTGGCCGTGTTCCCGGCGTCCAGCCGCGACGTGACGGTCATCGCGCCGCTTACCCTGTCCGTGGCCGCCGTTGAGAAGCACATCCGCGACATGCGGATCGCCATCCTTGAAGACGTGACCCTCATCGACCTGTATGAGCCCAAGGATAAGGAAGAACGCAACCTGACCTTCCGGCTCACGTTCCGCAAGGCCGATCGGACTCTTAAAGATGCCGAGGTGGACAAGGAGCGGGAAAAGGTGGCACAATCGCTTATCAAGAATCTGGGCGTCCGTATCTGATCGCGGGCGCATCACTGGCGAGGCATGTCTTTTTGTCTGTAATCAATGGAGCATGACGCGTTCCGCATGGGAACTCTATGACTGGACGGACGTATCGCATTGGGGAAGCGGCTCGGATGCTGAAGCTGGAAGGCTACGTATTGCGTTTCTGGGAAACGGAATTCGAGCAGCTGCGCCCCTTGCGTACGCCGAAAGGCCAGAGGTTGTATTCCGATGCGGATCTCGTCGTGCTCCGGCGCATCCGCACCTTGCTGCACGAGCAGGGGATGACCATCGAAGGGGCCAGGCGCGTCCTCAGCCGGGAATGCGCCGAGTCCGGGGACGGAAAGGCCCAGGCAAGCGCGGAAGACATGCTCCGCCATGTGGAAAGCGAACTGATGGCCCTGCAGGCATTGTTGGGACGGCAGCGTCTTAAACCGACAAGGTAAGCTCCGATGATTCTTTCTCCTTCCCTTCTTTCCGCTGACGTGGGCAACCTTGCGGCGGAGCTTTCGGCTTTGGAGGCCGCCGGTCTCCGGTGGGTGCACTGGGATGTCATGGACGGGCGGTTTGTGCCGAACATTACCTTCGGGCAGCACGTCATCAGGCAGTTGCGAAAGCGCAGCGGCCTGTTTTTTGATGTGCATCTGATGATTGTGGAGCCCGAAAACTATCTTTCCGAATTTCAGGCCGCGGGTGCCGACATGCTGGTCGTGCACGCCGAGGCTACCCGGCATCTGCAGCGCACGCTCGCCGAAATCCGGCGTCTGGGCATGAAGGCCGGCGTCGCGCTCAATCCCGCCACCCCGCTGTCCGCATTGGAATACGTGCTGGAGGATGCCGACATGATCCTCCTCATGAGCGTGAACCCGGGATTCGGCGGCCAGAAATTTTTGCCGATCACCTATGAGAAGATCCGCCGCCTTCGCCGGATGCTGGACGATCGCCGCCTTGAGGCGCTTATCCAGATCGACGGCGGCGTCACGCCCGACAACACCGCCGATCTCGTGCGCGCGGGTGCGGACGTGCTGGTGTCCGGTTCGGCGTTTTTCTCGGTTCCACCCTATGAGGCCCGTCGTCTGGCGTTTGAGAGCAAGGCGGGGGAAGCCCGTTCACTGACTTTGTAAGCTGACGGAGAGTAACCATGCGTTCCCGTAAAGAACTTGCCGATGCCGTTCGTATCCTTTCCATGGACGCCGTAGACAAGGCCAAGTCCGGCCACCCCGGCGCGCCCATGGGCATGGCCGACATGGCGGAAGCCCTGTGGCGCGGCGTGTTGCGCCATAACCCCGCCAATCCCCAGTGGGTCAACCGTGACCGGTTCGTCCTGTCCAACGGCCATGCCTCCATGCTGCTCTACAGCGTGCTGCATCTCACCGGCTATGACCTGAGCATGGACGATATCAAGAATTTCCGTCAGCTCGGCTCCCGCACGCCCGGCCACCCCGAAAAGGGCGTGACCCCCGGTGTGGAAACCACCACCGGGCCGCTCGGACAGGGCTTTGCCACCGCCGTGGGCATGGCTGTGGCTGAAAAACTGCTCGCCGCCGAGTTCAACCGCGACGGCTTCCCCATTGTCGATCACCACACATACGTGTTCCTCGGCGACGGCTGCCTCATGGAAGGGCTGTCGCAGGAGGCCTGTTCCCTCGCCGGGACTCTCGGCCTCGGCAAGCTCATCGTCATGTATGACGACAACGGCATTTCCATCGACGGCGACGTACGCCAGTGGTTCGGCGACGATACGCCCGCCCGTTTTGAAGCGTGCGGCTGGCACGTCATTTCCGGCGTGGACGGCCATGATGCCGCCATGCTCGACGCGGCGCTGGTTCTCGCCCGCAAGGAAACCGAGCGTCCGACCCTGATTTGCTGCAAGACGACCATCGGCTACGGTTCCCCCAAGAAGGGCGGGACGGCATCAAGCCACGGCTCGCCGATGGGTGCGGAAGAAAACGCCGCCGTGCGTGCCGCGCTCGGCTGGAAGGATGAACCCTTCGTCATGCCGCAGGACATCAAGGATGCGTGGGATGCCCGCGAGCGCGGTGCGGCGCTTGAAGGCGAGTGGAAGGCCCTGTTCGCCGCCTACGCAAAAGCCTACCCCGATCTTGCCGCCGAATTTGAACGCCGGATGAGCGGCGCGCTGCCCGCCGACTGGGAAAGCGTCTCTTCCGCCGCCATCGCCCGTTTTGACGCGGACAAGCCGAAGGTCGCCACCCGTATCGCCAACCGCGACGTCCTGAACGCCATCGCTCCACATCTGCCGGAACTGTTCGGCGGTTCCGCCGACCTGACCGGTTCCGTGGGTACGTGGCACGAAAAGGCTTCCCGCATCGGCCGCGACGACTGGAACGGCAACTATCTGTCCTACGGCGTGCGGGAATTCGTCATGGGCACGGTCATGAACGGCCTTGCGCTGCACGGCGGGTTCATCCCCTACGGCGGCACGTTCCTTGTGTTCTCCGATTATGCCAGAAACGCCATCCGCTTGTCCGCGCTCATGAAGCAGCGCCTCGTCTGGGTATTGACGCATGATTCCATCGGCGTCGGGGAAGACGGCCCCACGCACCAGCCCATCGAGCATGTGAGCAGCCTGCGCCTCATTCCCGATCTGTTCGTGTGGCGTCCCTGCGATGCGGTGGAAACCGCCGTGGCGTGGAAGGTGGCCCTTGAGTCCGCCGAACCGTCCTGCATGGTGCTGACCCGTCAGGGCCTGACGCCCCAGACCCGCACGGCGGAACAGCTTGAAGCCGTGAAGCGCGGCGCATATATCCTCAAGGACTGCGAAGGCACGCCCGATGTCATCCTTATCGCCACGGGTTCCGAGGTGCAGCTTGCCGTTTCCGCCGCCGAAGCGCTGGCCGGGAAGGGCCGCAAGGCGCGTGTGGTTTCCATGCCCTGCGCCGAGCTTTTTGACGCCCAGCCCGCCGAGTACAAGGAAAACGTGCTGCCCCGCGCCGTGCGTGCGCGCGTGGCGGTCGAAGCGGCCTCCGTGGACGGCTGGTGGAAGTATGTGGGGCTCGACGGCGCTGTGGTCGGCATGTCCGGCTTTGGCGAGTCCGCTCCCGGCGATGTGTTGTTCAAGCACTTCGGGTTCACCGTCGGGCATGTCGTTGACGTTGCCGAAGGCTTGTTGAACTAGGGAACGGCTGGGGGAGGGGAGAGGAAACCCTTCTGG
>URTO01000109.1 GCA_900550745.1 uncultured Desulfovibrio sp.
ATGCATTGTCTGCCGGTGAGAAGAAACATGATTGTGACCGATGAGGTGATTGAAGCGCCTACTTCGTTGGTTATTCCCTTGGAACGTCATAGAAAAAGGCATCAACCTTTTTCTATGACACAGCCTTTTTCTTTTTCCCTTGATGGGGCTTTGGTTCCCCCTCCATGTATTTGTGAAACGTATTCTTTTATTACAAAAACTCTTTTCCCGGCGGCCCATTCAGCGCCATGCTTCAGGCGGTTCCGTTGGCGGCCTCGCGGTCAAAGGAATCGCGGATCAGGTCAAGGGCGCTTCCCCTGTCGGCGCGTGGCTTGCCGGACGGCTCACCTTCGCGTTCAAGCAGGGTGGGCATTTCCCTTCCGGCGCGCCGCTCGTACCTTGCGGAGCACAGGGAAAGCGCCCTTGCCGGGGGCCGGGAGGAGCCTCCGGGGGAGGCCCCGCTTCAGGCTTGCTTCGGTTCGGGCGTCCGTTTGCCGCCCAGTTTGCTGGAAAGCCCCATGAACACCGTATAGAAAAACGGGGCGTACAGCACGGTGAGCAGCGCCGTCGCCACCATGCCGCCGAAGACGGCAGTACCCAGATATTGCTGGTTGATCGCGCCCGCGCCCGTTGCCCAGAGCATGGGCAGGGCGCCCACGGCATAGGCCAGCGAGGACATGAGGATGGGCCGGAATCTGACGCTCGCGGCCTTGTGCGCCGCCTGCATGGGGGGCATCCCCTGTTCCCCGTAGCGGCGCGCGTACAAGACCAGAATCAGCGCGTTTTTGCTGGACATGGCGATGAGCAGCAGCATCCCGATCTGCACATAGATATTGTTGTCCATGCCGCGCAGCATGATGGCGGCCACGGTGCCGAACAGCGCCAGCGGGATGACCAGCAGCACGCCGAGGGGCAATATCCAGTTGGCATACAGCGCGGCGAGGATCAGGTAGACCAGCAGGATCGCCAGACCGACGGCAATGGCGGCCTGCCCGTGGCTTTTCTCTTCCTGAAAGCTCATCCCCGTCCACTCGTAGCCGAAACCTTGGGGCAGTACCCGCCCGGCGATTTCTTCCATAGCCTCCATACCGGCGCCCGTGCTGACGCCGGGGGCGGCGCTGCCCTGCATGGATGCGGAAGAGTAGAGGTTGTAGCGCGTCACGATGCTCGGCCCGCTGACCTGCTGGACGGAAGCGAAGCCCGCCAGCGGCACTTCCTCGCCCTTGCCGTTGGGCACGCGTAGGGACAAAAGGTTGTCCGCCGTGCTGCGGTAGCGTTCGGCGGCCTGCACGCGTACCTGATAGTTCTGGTTGTATTTGCTGAAGGTATTGATGTACTGGCCTCCGAACGCCGTTTGTATGGCCGTGAAAAGCTGCGGCAGGGCAATGCCTTCCGTCATGGCCTGCGTGCGGTTCACGTTCAGGTAAAGTTTGGGCGTCGAGGCGGAATACAGGGACATGACATGTTCAAGGCGCGGATCTTTCGCAGCCGCCTCCTCGTAGGCCCGGACCGCCGCCTCCAGCGCCTGAGGCCCGCGGCTGGCCCGGTCTTCGATCATCATGTCGAAGCCCCCGGCATTGCCGATGCCCATGATGGGCGGTGGCGGGATGACCATGAATTCGCCTTCGGGGATTTTGCCGAATCCCCGGTAGAGTTCGTCCATGATGGCGTACTGGTTCAGTTTGGTGCCGCGTTTCGCCCAGCTTTCAAAGATCACGAAGGCCGTCACCGCGTTGGGCAGGGCCGCGCCTTCCATCATGGAAAAGCCGCTGATGGTGACCCATGTTTCCACGCCGGGCGTGTTGGCGAACACCTCATCCATGCGGCCCGCCAATTCCGAAGCGCGCGGGCTGGCCGCGGCGTCGGGCAGTTGTGCGCTCACAAGGACATACCCCTGATCCTCTTCGGGCAGGAAGCCCTGAGGCAGGGTTGTCAGCCCCCAGACGGCAAAGGCGGCGAGGACGCCGTACGTCAGCAGGGCGATGGCGGGCGAGCGCAGGGTGATCCCCACAATGCGCATGGCAAAGCCGTGCAGGGCGTTGTACCCGCGGTTGAAGATCCGGCAAAAGACATTGCCCGCCGTCACGTCGGCCTTGTCTTCCGCAAAATCGGGCCGTTCACCTTGCGGGGCGTCGAACGAGGCCGGGCGCACGGCTTTCTGCTGGCGGAGCAGCAGGGAACATTCCGTGGGTGTGAGCGAGATGGCGAAAACGGCACTGAGGAGTGCCGCGCCGCCTATGACCAGCGCGAACTGGCTATACAGCTGCCCGGTGATGCCGGGGAGCGTAGCCGCCGGGAGGAATACGCTGGCAAAGACGAACATCACCGCCACGATGGAGAGGAACAGATCCCTCATGCCCGCGAGGGCGGCCTCCTGCGGCGTCAGCCCCCGCTCCAGATGGGACATGGTGGCTTCCACAACGATGATCGAGTCGTCCACGATGAGCCCTATCGCCAGCACGAGCGCGAAAAGCGATATCATGTTCACCGAAAAACCGGCGATGTTCAGGAAAACGAACGCCCCCATGAGGGTCACGGGAATGACCACCGCCGGGCCGACCGCCGCCCGGAAGTTCTGGAGGAAGACCAGCACGACCAGCATGACCAGCACAATGGACTTCACAAAGGTCAGATATACTTGCGTCACGGCGATGGAAACGAAGTGCGACGTGTCGAACGGCATGGTCCAGCGCATGTCGGGCGGGAAATCCTTGGACAGTTTTTCCATGGCGCTGCGGATGTTGGCGGCGGTTTCAAGGGCGTTTGCGTCGGGCAGCTGGTAGATGGCGATGAGCGCCGCGTTGTCCCCGCGGATCTGGGACTGTGCCCCGTAGGACTGTGCCCCCATTTCGATTTCGCCCACGTCGCGCAGCCGGATTATCTGGTTGCCGGGCAGCGTCTTGACGATGATGTCGCCGAATGCCGTGGGCGTGTCCAACTGTCCCTGCATGAGCACCGTCAACTGCATGGCCTGCTTGTCGGAATTGGGCCTGCCGCCGACGTTGCCCGCGGCTACCTGGACGTTTTGCTGGCTGATGGCCTGATTGACCTCGTCCACGCTCACGCCAAGGTAGTTGAGCTTGTCGAGATCCAGCCAGATCCGCATGGCGTAGAACCCGGCCCCGAAAGCCTGCACCTGCCCGACCCCCTTCACGCGGGAAAGGACGTTTTCGATTTGCAGGTTCGCGTAGTTGGCCAGAAAAAGGTTGTCGTAGGAGCCGCCGGGGGAATCGAGGGCTATGACCTGCAGGATGGAGGGGGAGTGTTTGGTGACCGTGACCCCCTGCTGCTGTACGACCTCCGGCAGAAGCGGGAGCGCGTTGTTGACCAGGTTTTGCAGCAATACCATGGCGATATTGACATCGGTCCCCAGCGCGAAGGTGACGGTAAGGGAATAGGTGCCGTCATCGGCGCTGGTGGAGGACATGTAGATCATGTTTTCCACGCCGTTGACCTGCAACTCTATGGGCGCGCCGACGGTCTTGGCCACGGTTTCCGCGTCCGCGCCGGGATAGCTGGCGGAAACGGCGATCGTCGGCGGGGTGATGTCGGGATACAGCGCTATGGGAAGGCGCGTCAGCGACACGATGCCCAGAATGACCGCAATGATGGCAATGACGTTGGTAAAAATGGGATTTTGGACGAACAGGCGTGTAAACATAGGACATTCCTCATACTGCGGGGGAGGGGCCGACAGCGTGCGGCGGGGCGTCACTGCGCGGTGTTGGTGACGGCCATGCCCTGCCGGATATGGGCCATGCCGTCATAGATAACCAACGATTCCGGGGTAATCCCGCTGATGACGGCAATACGGTCACTGCCCACGGCGGGCCCGGCCGCCACCGGGATCATGCGGGCCCGGCTGTCCTGCCCGATGACGTATACGAAGGATTTTCCCTGATTTTCCAGTACGGCCTGCCGGGGGATCACCAGCATTTCGTTCTTACGCTCCGTGGGGACCTGAACCCGTACGAAAAGGCCCGGAAGCAGCTTGCCGTCCGTATTGGGAAAAACGCCGCGCAGGGCGAGCGTCCCGGAAGAGGCGTCCACTTGCGGGGAAATGTAGTCGAGCTTCCCCTTGATGGAATAAGGCCCATCGCCGACGGCTAGTTCCAAGGGGATGGATTTGGCATCGTCGAAGCTGTTCAGAAGCGGCAGGATGCTGTCCGCCGGGGCCGTAAAACTGGCATAGACGGGATCCTGGGAAACGATGGAGGCAAGCGTTCCGGTCTGCGGGCTGATCACATTGCCGACGTCCACTTTATGGCGCGACACGCGCCCGGTGAACGGGGCCTTGATGACCGTATATCCCAATTCGATGCCCGCTTGGGCCAGGGCGGCTTGCGCGGCGGCGACCTGCGCTTCGGCATTGCTCAACTGTTCGCGCCAACTGACCACCGTGGACTGTGAGGCCGCCCGTTCCGCGTAGAGCTTCCGGTTGCGGGCGTATTCGACCGCCGCCCTGTTCCGCACCGCCTTCTGCGCCGCCAGCGTGGCTTCGGCCTGTTGTTGTTTAGCCTTGTACATCGTGGGATCAATGACGAACAGGGTGTCCCCTTCCTGTACGAGTGCACCGTCCGCATAGGCTATCTTTTGCAGCGTGCCTTCCACACGGGCCACAATGTCCGCAGTGCGCACGGCCTGCGTCATCCCCGTGCTTTCCACCAGCAAAGGCACGTTCCGCCGCTCCGGTTTGACGGCGGCCACGGGCAGGGGGGCATCCGTTTCCGCCTTATGCGGCGTGTCGTTGCAGCCGGACAGAACAAGGCAGAGGGCCACAGCGATCCCCGGCAGTCCGGGCAGGAGGGACGCGGGCACGCGGGCGGGGTTTTGACGAAGGGCTGTTTGGGAGTCGCAGCTGTGCATATCAGTAACCTCTGTTCGTTTCGGCTTGTGGGAGCTCGGACTGTCCGGCAACGGGGGCGCTTTCCATATCGCGCAGCATGCCGCCCCAGTCGGTACGCTTTTTCATCGCGTCGACGGTGGCCTTGGGCAACGGCAGGGGCTGGGGCTGCCAGCCGCCGCCCAGGGCCCGGAACAGGGCCACGGCTTGCAGCGCCGTGTTTCCCGCTGCCGCCGCAACGCTGTTTTCTTGCTGGTATTGCGTGGTCTGGGCCGAGACGACCGTGGTAAAATCGGTGCTGCCCGCGTTGTACTGCTCAAGCGCCAGCTTGGTGGAGCGCCCGGCGGCTTCGGCGGCCTGCTGGAGCAGGGTCAGGCGCTGGCGGGAACGGATGAAGGAGCTCATGGCGTCCTCGGCTTCCTGCAATGCCCGCAGCACCGTTTGTTTGTAGGTGACGAGGCTTTGCTGGAAAACGGCGTCCTGCGCGCGCACGGCATTGTACAGCCGTCCGTAGTTGAGGAAGGGCAGCACCAGGGACGGCGAGGCGCTTGCGGTGAAGGCGTTGTGCGAGAAGGTGTCTCCCAGCGTGAAGGCCCCGACGTCGCTTCCTTGGAATCCCAGAAAGCCGCTGATGGAAAACGAAGGGAACAGCGCCGCCTTGTTGATGCCTATGCGCGCGCACTGGGCCGCCGCTTCCTGTTCCGCCTGCCGTACATCGGGCCTCCGGCGCAGGAGATCCGCCGGGACGCCTATGGCTATGTCCAGAGGGATAAAGGGCTGGGCGGTGCGTTCCGCCGCGTATGGCATTGCCCCTTGAGGAAGCGTTTTCCCCGCTGTGGGCCCGGAAGACGCCCGTGCTGTTCCGAGAGCCGTTTGAGGCGGCTGCGGCATCCAGTCCGGGGCCAGTTCCGGTATGGGGCCGGGGGGGATGCCGAGCAGCACGCACAGGGCATTGCGGCTGGCGATCAACTGCGCTTCCAACTGCGGGATGTCGGCTTCCGTATTCTTCTGCATGGCGACGGCTTGATCGTAGTCCCGCCCGCTTGAGGCTCCCAAGCGGAACATGGCTTCGGTCAGGCGTACGGATTCCTTCTGCGCCAAGCTGTTGCGTTTTGCGATTTCCAGTTGTTTTTCCGTCGTGCGATAGCTGAAATACTGTTGGGCGACATCGGCGCTGAGGGTTACGAGCGCGAGTTCATAGCCCGCATGGGCGCCTTGCAGGGCGGCCTTGGCGGCTTCGGCGTTGCGCCGGTACTTGCCCCAGATGTCGATTTCCCACGTCGCCTGAAAGCCCAGATTCAGTTGCCGGATGGTGCCGGGCTGTGAGGGCTCGCCCGGTTGGGGCGCATCGGCGGAGCGGCGGCTGGGGTGTTCGGAGCTGTATGTTCCGGTGAGCTCCTGCGTCTGCGGAAAGAAACTGCCTATGGCAATGGCATATTGCGCGCGGTACTGTACGATTTTCAGCAGGGCCGCCTCGATGGTGGGGCTGGAGAGGCGCGCCCGCGCCACAAGCTGGTTCAGGGCGGGGTCATTGAAGCTCTGCCACCATGTATCCAGGGAAACATTCCCGGCGAGAGGGGGCTGCGGGTCGCCCGCATCCCATTTTTCCGGCATGTTTTGCATATCGGGCCGCTCGAAATCAGGCCCCACGCTCCATGTGGAGCACCCCGGCGCCCCGATCAGGCATAGCGTCACGATGAGCGATTGGGCTATGCCCGTTTTGAGCCCGTGGGATCGCGTTCGGGAGGAGCGGCTGTGGAATGGGGAGGGATTACAGGCCAATGCAGTAGAGAATATGTTGTTCGGCATACGGCATCCTGAATGCAAAAGGAGCACGGCAAGGCTTCATAACTTTGATGATGTGCCGTACGCATCAATTCTTTTCTCCAGTCAGTATATCCCAGTTCCGGAATGGAGGC
>URTO01000110.1 GCA_900550745.1 uncultured Desulfovibrio sp.
AGTCCATATAGGGTTCGAGAAGCGGTCCTGTAACAGCAAGGCTGTGGTAAAGTTTCCGGCTGATACAGCAATCAGAGGTCGTTCATCTGCCCCTGTTTCAGCGGAACATTCGCTGCCGTGAAGGCGGCCGCACTTCCAGCGCGGTGAAAGGCACCCTCCGGCAACGGCTGACGGCGCTTCGTCTCGCGCGGCTTCGCCGCTCTCGATTGCGCTTCGCGGGACATTTGGCCGCTCCTCGCCCTTCCATGCCGCATTGCCATGCGGCGGGGGATGTCCTCAAAGCTCGCTGGAGCCCGTGCCTCCGGCGGTTAAAGGAGCATACTTCTCTTTATCAACCGTAACCTTGAACGAAGCCTTACTTTTGAGCGGTTCCACCCCCTCGGCTATTCAGGGGGAAGGGGCAGGGGGAGCCTGTGCCGCCATGCTCAGCGCATCCTCATCACATCCCTGTGCGGCGGTTCGCCAAATAGCCGTTTATACTCCCGGCTGAACTGCGTAGGGCTCTCATAGCCGACAGCCAAGCCAGCGCCGGCGGCATCCTTGCTTTCCGTGAGCATGAGGCGCTTGGCTTCGTACAGGCGCAGCCGTTTGTGGAACTGCAGCGGGCTGAGCGTCGTCACCTCTTTAAAATGGCGGTGGAACGTGGAGGTGGCCATGTTTACCTTCTGAGCCAGCTTGTCGACTTGCAACGGTTCCCTATAGTTGTCGCGCAGCCATGTGATGGCTTGGGCGATCTGATTGCTCTGGGTGCCGAGGGTGTTCAGCCGCCGCAGGAATTCCCCTTGGGGACCGATGAGCAGGCGGTAATGGATTTCGCGGATGATGAGCGGCCCCAGTATGGGGATCTGCTCCGGTTTTTCGAGGAGGGCGATGAGGCGCAGGAACGCATTCAGGATGTCGGGATCGACGTCCGCAACGGAGAGCCCCTTATAGGAACAGGTTCCGGCCGGGCAGGGCGGCGGGACTTCCGCCGCGAGCCGGGTGATCAGGTACTTGTCCAGATCAAGGCACAGTGCCAGAAAAGGCCGTTCCGGGCTGGCATCCGTGACGTAAAAGGAGCTCGGCATGTCCACCCCGGTCACGAGGCATTGGTTTTCGCCGTAGCAGTACTCCTCGGAACCCAGCATAGTCCGCTTGGAGCCCTGAATGATCACGCTGACGGAAGGCTTGGAGAAGCAGGTTTCAATCCTGTTGGCCTCATGCTGCCGCTTGATGACCAGCCCTTTGATGTCCATCGGATATTTCCCATGTTCGGGTGCCCACTGGAGCAATTTCTCTTTCAACAGGCCGGCTGTTCTCGCCGCCTCTCCATTTCCTGTTTCCATCATATGGCATAATCCTCTGGTTTTGCATGGAAAAAAGGAAGCCCCTTTTCAGGTCTCCGTTTTTTGATATCATACTCCGTCCTTTTTGGGTAGCGCGGCGAGAGAATCAGGCAAGAATAAGAGAGGATCGTATCTTCTGTTCTCCGTTAGGGAGCGTATGGTGCATCCATAGGGAAAGCAGGCCATGCCCGCAGCGTTTCCTGCTTCGGATTCGGGCCGCTTTCACCGTATTTCCATGAGGGAGGCCGCATATGCCCGCACACGAAAAAAGGAAAACCTTTTTGGGGCTTTTCGCCGCATTGCTTTGTCTGCTATTGTCCGGTGCGGCAACCGCGGCCCCTTCCCCTATGCATCAGGTTCCAAACGGAGGCAAGAACATGAGCAGGGCCGCTTTAGCCGAAAGGAAACAGTTGGAGCGCTTCGGGAACGTCCGATCCCCTTTGGAGGCGACCGATCCGGATTTTGCCGAGATGCGGGATCGCCTCATCTGGGGCGAAGTCGCGTGGCACGGATCGCTCGACGCCAAAATGCAGGAGCTGATCACGCTGGTCGTCCTGACGGCGAGCCAGACCTTGGACGGCTTCGCCCCGCATGTGGGCGCGGCCTTGCAGGCCGGGGCGAAGCCTGAGGAAATCAAGGAAGCGATGTACCAGTGCGCTCCGTATATCGGGTTCCCCAAGACCGAAAAAGCGCTTCGGCTGGTCAATGAGGTCTTCAGGGAAAAGCGCATCCCGCTGCCCGTGGCCTCGCCGAAGACGGTAACGGAAGACGACCGCTTCACGCAGGGCGTCAAGGTGCAGAAGTCCATTTTCGGAGCGGCGATAGACGCCATGCACAAGGGTGCGCCGCAGAATCAGCGCCACCTCCTCCGCGACATGCTCTCGGCATTCTGCTTTGGGGACGTATATACGCGGAAGGGGCTGGATCTGCGGGCCCGTGAGCTCCTGACCTTCTGCATCATCAGTTCCTTGGGCGGGTGCGAGAGCCAGGTCAAGAGCCATGTGCAGGGTAACGTGAATGTGGGGAACACGAAAGAAAACCTGATCGACGCGCTGACGTGCTGCCTGCCGTATATCGGGTTCCCCCGGACCCTGAACGCGCTCGGGTGCGTCAACGCGGTCATCCCGGAAAAGTAGCGGGGCCAGCCCGCGTTCTCATCCGGGAGGCGTGGTTTCCTTACTGGGAATGTCCCGGTGTGCGTGGGGCTCATCCGTGAGCCGCGCACCGGGCGTTTTGGGTTCCGCCGTACCCGGTGGGGCCAGTTTGAAAACAAGGAGAAAGTATGTCTGTACCCGTTTATCTGGCAAAACTTGCTGTAAAAAATCCTTCCGATCATCGGCTCGCCAAGATCAAGCGGCTCTGCGACGCCGTGGGGCTTGCGGACAAGGTGAAGCCGCTCGGCACGGTCGGCGAGGATGAGGTCGTTGCCATCAAGCTGCACTTCGGCGAAGCGGGCAACGATACCTACCTGCATCCGACGTTCGTGCGGCAGGTCGTGGACTGCGTGAAGGCGGCGGGGGCCCGTCCGTTCCTGACGGATACCTGTACGCTCTACAAGTCCACCCGCCACAACGCCGTGGATCATCTGGAAACCGCGTATCGCCACGGCTTTACGCCCTATGTCGTGGACGCCCCGGTGATCATGGCCGACGGCGTGACCAGCAAATGCTACGAGGAAGTGCCCGTCAACCTGAAACATTTCGCTTCGGTCAAGATCGCGCAGGCGTTCCTTTCCGCCAACGCGATGGTCGTGCTGTCCCACTTCAAGGGGCACGCGATGGGCGGTTTCGGCGGCGCGATCAAGAACCTCGCCATGGGCTGCGCTCCGCAGGCCGGGAAAATCGATCAGCACGGCAGAAACGTCGTGATCTACCCGAAATGCATCGGCTGCGGGCAGTGCGTGCCGCTGTGCCCCAGAAACGCGCTCTCATTGGAAAAAGCCGAGAAAGGCCGCCATGCCGTCATCGACAAGGAACGCTGCATCGGTTGTTACGAATGCGTAACGGCATGCAAGCAAGGGGCTATCGGCGTCGACACGCCCAACGAGTATGCCGATTTCGCCGAGCGCATGGCGGAATACGCCTATGGCGCGGTGAAGGGGAAGGAAGGCCGCATTTGTTACCTGAACTTCCTGCTTAACGTAACGCCGCAGTGTGACTGTGCCGGATGGTCGGAACCGGCGATTGTCCCGGATCTGGGTATCCTCGCTTCGGAGGACCCCGTGGCGCTGGATACGGCCTGTTTCGATCTGGTGAAGGAAGCGCATAGCCTCATTCCGCTGGGCGGGCACGGCGCGCATTCCTGCGGCTACGACAAGTTCTCGGCGCTGCACCCGAATACGCGGGGCTGGCACCAGATTGAGTATGCCGAATCCATCGGCATGGGTTCGCGGGATTATCAACTGATCACGGTGTAAGGCGCCGTTTGCGGGCGGTCAGGGCGCGGATACGTCCGGGCGCATGGCCGCCCGCGCTGGCGGGGCTTCCCCCGGCCTTCACTCTGGCGGGAAACATTCGCCTTTTCGGTGATCTTTCTCAAGGTTCTGTTATAGCATGTGGTTGTTTCATCTCCACAGTGCGGTGAAAAATACAGCCTTTTTCTCCGGTTTTCCTCTCGGCGGAATACAGGGCTAAGGACTTTTATCGGCTAATCCTTTGGAGCTTCAAGGAAAAAGCATCAACCATTTTCTAGGGCACAGCCTTTCTAGTTTTCCCCTTGGCGGGATCCACGGCTAAGGCATTTTGTCGGTTATCCCTTTGGAGTTTCAAGGAAAAAGCATCAACCATTTTCATAACACAGTCTTTCTAAAAACGTATTTTGAATTTCAGATAGTTAAGATACACCGTTCATTGCAAAAGCCTCTTGCATGGCGTTTCGGATTTTCCAAAAGATGGGCAAAGATATGGATCACGGCATTCTGTTTGATCACGCCCGGACTGCCCGGATCGGGCTGCCGGAAGCAGTATTTTGTGAAGGGAAGCCCTTCGAGGCGCTCGTGGAGCTGCTCTCCAGTTTTGGCAGGGGGTCGGGGCATCCTGTTCTGTTCACGCGGCTTTCCCCGGACGTATTCGATCGGGTTCCCGCCGAGATCCGCGCGGGGTATGACTACCATCCCCTGTCGCGTACCGCGTTCGGGGACGCGCTCCTTCCGAAAGGCAAGGGCAGGGTTGCGGTCATCTCCGCAGGCACGGCGGACGGCTTTGCGGCATGGGAGGCGGCGCGGACGCTGGCGTATCTGGGCATCGGGCACAAACTGTTCGAGGACTGCGGCGTTGCCGGGCTGTGGCGGCTTGCGGAGCGGCTGGAGGAGATCAACACCTTCGATGCCGTCATCGTGGTTGCCGGGCTCGACGCCGCACTGGTCAGCGTGATGGGCGGGCTTACGCCCAAGCCGATCTTCGGCGTGCCGACGTCCGTTGGGTACGGTGCGGCGCAGGGCGGACGGGCCGCGCTGGCGAGCATGCTCTCAAGCTGCGCTCCCGGCGTGGGGATCATGAATATCGACAACGGGTACGGCGCGGCCTGCGCCGCCGCAAGGGTGGTAAACGGATTATGAGCGAAGCGCACGCACACGGGGATCATGCCCGCCGCCATGAACGCCATCATGGGCACGGCCATACGCATGAAACGGCCCACGGGGAGGGGCGGGATACAGGGCTGGGAGGCCGCATCCTGACCATCCGGTCACATTCCGGCCTGTCCGGGGACATGCTCCTTGCCGGGCTGTTGCGCATGACGGAACCCGACGAGGCGGAAACGGACAGGCTGCTTGCCGCCGTGCTTCCCGATCTGACCGGAACCGTGCGCCTGAAGCGGCGTCAGGTGAACCGCATCGGCGGCTGGTTCGCGGAAGTGTCGCTTCCCCGCCAGCACGAGCACCGCACGCTTGAGGACATTCTCGGAATCATCGCCGGGAGCGGCATGGACGAAGGGCCGAAGCGTTTGGCCTCGGATACGTTCACGCTGCTGGCGGAGGCCGAAGCCGCCGTACACGGCATGAAGCCGGAGGCCGTCCATTTCCATGAGGTCGGGGCGCTGGACAGCATTCTGGACATTTGCATGGCCTGTACCCTGTTCACGCGGCTTTCGCCTACGCGGTTTGTGGTCAGTCCCCTTCCCATTGCGGACGGGGAGGTCGTTTGCGCCCACGGCGTCATCCCCGTTCCGGCTCCCGCGGTGCTGGAACTGCTTGAAGGCATTCCCGTCCGCCCGTTCTCCGGCGAAGGCGAAACCGTGACGCCCACCGCCATCGCCCTCCTTCGCAGCCTTGGGGCGGCGTTCGGGCCGTGGCCCGCCATGCTGGTGGAAAAGCGGGCGCTGGTTTACGGTTCGCGTGTCTTCGCCAATGCGCCCAACGGGGCGATCTTCGCCTGCGGCACGGAACTTGACGGCTGATGCGCCGTATCGGTGACGGGGTTTTCGGTATTTTGGTCATTGCATGAGGGATTGCCGTGATGGATTCACGTATGGCCGCCGTGCCCCCGGATGAAGGCGCGCTCCTGTCGCGCCTTGAAAGCGTCCTCGGCGCTCTCGCGGCAGGGAACCGTTTTGCCTTGGCCTACTCAGGCGGGCTGGACAGCCGTTTTCTTGCCCATGCGGCCCGGCGGTTCGGCTTCGAGCCCGTGCTGCTGCACATCGTCGGGCCGCACATCCCGCCGGAGGAAACGGCCTATGCGCGGCGGTGGGCGGCCTCCCGGAACCTCCCCTATGAGGAGCTTCCCGCCGATCCATTGGATTTGCCTCTGGTGGCCTCCGGGGATCGCCGCCGTTGTTACGCGTGCAAGCGTAACTTGTTTTCCTTGCTGAAAGCTCAAACCGATCTTCCTCTATGCGACGGTACGAACGCTTCTGATGCGGGGCAGTACCGCCCCGGCATACGGGCCGTCGAGGAACTCGGCATCTTGTCCCCACTGGCTTCCGCTGGCCTGGCCAAGGCTGACATCCATCGGTGCGCCGCGCTGACGGGGATGGAAGATCCGGAGCAGAGAGCCCGGCCTTGCCTGCTGACGCGGCTCCCGTACGGCATGAAGCCGGATCGCCCCCTGCTCGCGGGGCTTGCCGCCGGCGAGCGGGCCGTTCATGGGGCGTTCGCCTCAGCGGGGTTGCCTGAGCCGGATTTCCGCCTGCGCCTCGTTGATGCGGGACGGCTGGAATTGCATGTCCTGCCAGATCCCGCCCTTTCCCCCGACCTGTGCGTCGAGCTGGCCCGCCGCATTGCCGAAGCCGCTCCCCAGCTCCCGCCTCCCCACGTGGTCAGGGTGGAAACGCTTTCCGGCTTTTTCGATAGTTGTTTCCAGATTTTTGGCTTTTTCTCTCAGCTTTTCTTCTTCCTGCTTAGTTTCAGAAATGATTTCTT
>URTO01000111.1 GCA_900550745.1 uncultured Desulfovibrio sp.
AACGACGCCCTCCGGCAGCATGCCCCTTTGAAAAGTGGAACTTTTCAAAAAATCCGCCCTAGATGCTGAGCTTCTTCCCGTCGTTTCCACCAAGCCACAGCCCGAACGCCGTGCGCGAAACAAAAATAGCCGTAAACATCGAAGCCACGATACCGAGGCTCAGGGTTACGGCGAACCCCCGCACGGGGCCGGTACCGAACTGATAGAGAAAAGCGGCGGCAATGATGGTAGTCAGGTTAGAGTCCACAATGGAAACGGTGGCGCGATCAAAACCTACGGCCACGGCCTCAAGCGGTTTCAGCCCTTGCCGTATCTCTTCGCGGATACGTTCAAAAATGAGCACGTTGGCGTCCACGGCCATGCCGATGGTCAGCACGATGCCCGCAATGCCCGGCAGGGTCAGGGTCGCGCCGAACGCGGCCAGCCCAGCCATGAGCATGGTGATGGTAAAGACCAGCATGACGTCGGCCAGCAACCCGGCCATCCCGTAGTACAACGGCATCACAACCATGACGGCGATGCCGCCCACCACAGCGGCCAAGATGCCGCTCTCGATGGATTCCTTCCCAAGGGAGGGGCCAACCGTACGCTCTTCAAGCACGGTCACGGGCGCGGGAAGCGAGCCCGCGCGCAGCACGATGGCGAGATCCTGCGCCTCGTTGGGCGTGAAGCTGCCGGTGATGCTCGCCTTGCCGCCGCCGATGCGGCTCTGGATGGTGGGGGCGCTGTGTACCTTGCCGTCGAGCACGATGGCCATACGCTTATGGATGTGCTCCCCGGTAATGCGCTCGAACATGGCCGCGCCGCGCGAGTTGAAGGAAAGGCCGACGCTCGGCTTGTTGTCGCGGTTGTCGAAGGTGGGACGGGCATCAGCCACGTCCTCGCCGGTCATGAGGGGTTCCTTGTCCAGCGCGATCATGCTTTCGGAAGTGGAGCCGTCAGGACGGACGGTCACCATGGGGAACAGGGCCACACCGGGAGGCAGGATCCCCTGCGGGTTCACGTCGTCGCGCACAAGGTGGAACGTCAATTGGGCGGTTTGGCCCACAAGCTGGATGGCGCGCTTGGAATCGGTCAGGCCGGGCAACTGGATCTGGATGCGGAAATCGGCCTGCTTGCGGATATCCGGCTCGGCGACGCCGAACTGGTCGATACGGTTGCGGATGGTGCGGACAGCCTGATCAAGGGCCATTTCCTCGATCTTCGCTTTGGCGGCAGGCGTAAAGGCCGCCGTAAAACGCAGCCCCCCCCCTTCCACCTGCGTGGGCGAATCAACGGCAAGCTGCGAAAAATCCTTGGAGAGCAGCTCTTCAAGCTCGTTCCGCTGCTCGGCCCTGGGCAGCAAAAATTCAAGACGGCCGTCCGGGGTCAGACGCGAGCGCAGGACGGTAATCCCCTTTTCGGATGCCTGAGCGCGCAGCTCCTGCCCGGTCAGCGAAAGGGAATTGCTTACGGCCTTGTCCACTTCCACGCCAAGGGTCAGGTGCATCCCGCCCTTCAAGTCAAGCCCGAGGCTTATCCGCGCGTCCGGCAGCAGATTGCCCAAAGACGATCCGCCGACACCCGGCAGGCTCGGCAACACATAGGCGATGCTGGCCAACAGAACCAGCAACGAGACGACTATCCGCCAACTCAACGATTTCATGGTGTTCCCCTGAGAGCATCAGATTCGGCCCATCCGCCCGCCCCCCGGCCGGATCTGCACTGTCGTTATGCGTACGGCCCCTGTTTTCCCCGATGGGGCCATACGGCGCGGAACGCTCCGCGCATAAAATGAAGAAAGGCAGACATACGCCCGCCGGGATCGACGGAGCGCATGCCTGCCGGCAAAGCAAAAGAACCTATTTCTCTTCCTTCACGGCCTTGGAACGGAGATCCATCACGCTCACGACATAGGCGCGGCCGACGCTGACCGTGGTGCTGCCGAGATCAAGGGAAAGGATGTCGCCGTCGATGTCCACGATACGGCCCACGAGGCCGCCGGTGGTCAGAACCTGATCACCCTTCTTCAGGGCTTCCAGCATGGCTTTATGCTGCTTGGCGCGTTTCTGCTGGGGACGGATAAGCAGGAAATAGAAGATGGCGAGCATGGCGATAAGAGGAACAAACTGCATGAGGGCGTCAGCGCCGCCAGCCTGACCGGCACCGGCCGTACCCATCGCATGAGCAACAGAAGCAAACATGAGGCCTCCTGAGGCAAAAAGGGGTTAAAGACAAGCGAAAAGGCCCATAATTACGGCTAGGGCCACGAAATCCATATACTATAGCGTCTATTCAAGCTTGGCAAGTACGGAAATCCGCACAGCGCAAGCTATTCGGGCTTGTCGGACACCGTTTTTTCAAACGCCCCCGACTTCCAGACATAACGCACGGACTTGCCCACAGGCACGTCGACGAGGCCCGCAGGCCCCCAGAAGAGCGGGCGCGCGTCCAGCCCGTCATCTTCAAGGCAGAACATGAACGCCGGAGACACATCCGCCGCGAGCCGCTGCCCCGGAGCCAAAAAATCGGAAAGCTGCGGATCGTCCGGAGGGTTGGCCGGCACGAACCCACCGGTGGCGTCTTCCTCCCAGAGCTCAAGGGCACACATGGCGCCCCCGTCCGTCCCCAGCGCGGCAAGCAGCCTATCCCCTCCCCGGAAGACACGCAGCCCCACCCGCGTTTCGCCAAAAGGCCGCGATACCAGCACGAGGCGATCGGCGTCGAACCGCTCCACCTCCCAAAATTCGCTCTCCCCCTGTTCGATCAGCCGGAGCTTTTCCTCTTCGGAAAGGCCCTCCGGCGTGTTTTCAAACAGGGTGATCGGCAACTGGGCAAAAATATCCAGCGCCGTCAGCCCCCTCGCCTGCACCGACTGCGCCGACAACAAGAGACAGGCCGAGCACAGCAGCATCCAGAATCCGTCTTTCATTTTCCGCTCCGTCATGCCTTCCCGCCGCCCTCCGGCAGCGTCCGATGCCGCGCATGAAAGCACGCCGGGCCATCCATGTCCACAGGAAAAACGCCTTTTCCCGTTTTCATGTCCCGTTCCCGCTCGACAAAACGGGCAAGCGTCATGCCCTTGAGGAATACCCGCATGTGCTCATCCAGATCCCTCCAAAACCACCGCGTGGGGCAGGCGCCTTCCCGTTCACAGCTTTTTGCCCCGTGCAGGCACTCCACCGGGGAGATGTGCCCTTCCAGATGCTCAAACACTTCGTCCATACAAATGGCGTCCGGGGATTTCGCAAGCGCATAGCCTCCCTTGGCCCCGCGGGCGGAACGCAAAATGCCCGCAGGCCGCAAGACGCGGACGATCTGTTCGAGATACTTGACGGAAACGCCTTCCTCGCGGGCGATTTCCGCCAACTGCACACAGGAGCCCGCAGGCCGTGCCGCCAAATTGATCAAAAAGCGGAGCCCGTATCGGGTGCGAGTCGAATAACGCATGCTTTCCCCCCTCAAAGACCACACCCTCCGGCCCGGCTCAGATCTCCCTGAGAGCCTGATCGAGATCCTCAAGAATGTCGTCGATGTGTTCGATACCGATGGACAACCTGATCAGTTCCGGCGGCAGCCCCGCGTCACGCTGCTGTTCCTCGCTGAGCTGCGCGTGGCTTGTGCTCGCGGGATGGAGCGCAAGGCTCTTGGCATCGCCCACGTTGGCAAGGTGCGAAAAGAGGCCGAGTTTTTCGATGAACCGCTGGCCAGCAGCCTGCCCGCCCCGGATCCCGAAAACGACCATGCCCCCGAACCCATTGCGCAGCATACGGCAAGCCACCGCATGGGCGGGATCGTCGGGCAGCCCCGGATAGCGAACCCACGCCACTTTCGGGTGCCGCTTGAGATGGCGGGCGACCTCAAGCGCATTGGCGCAGTGCCGCTCCATGCGCAGCGGCAGGGTCTCCAGCCCCTGCAAGATCATCCACGCATTGTCAGGCGAAATGCAGGCACCGAGGTTCCGCAGGGGAACCAGCCGCATCCGCGTGATGAACGGCGGATACCCTTCCGGCAGATCATACCCCCATCGCAGGCAATGGTAGCTGGCATCCGGCTCGGCGTACAGAGAGAAACGGCTGTCCCTCCAGTTGAAGGTGCCGCCGTCCACGACGATGCCGCCGAGAGCCGTACCGTGCCCACCAAGCCATTTCGTCAATGAATGCACCACAATATCGGCGCCATGCTCAAGGGGGCGAAACAGGTACGGCGTGGCGAAGGTCGCGTCTACAATCAAGGGCAGCCCATGCCGTTTGGCGATGGCGGACACCGCATCCAGATCCACGACATCCAGCGCGGGGTTGCCGATGGCCTCCACGTATAAAGCGCGCGTCCGCCCGTTGACGGCGGCTTCCATCTTGTCAAAATCCTGCGGCTTCACAAACCGGGTGGTGATCCCGAACTGGGGCAGGATGTCGTTGAACAGGGTGAACGTCCCGCCGTACAGGTTGTTTGCCGAGACGATTTCGTCCCCCTGCTTCGCCAGATTGACGATCGCCGAAAAAATGGCGGACGTGCCCGACGCCGAAGCCAACGCCCCGGCACCACCCTCCAACAGGCTCATGCGTTCTTCCAGCACGGCCTGCGTGGGGTTGCCAAGCCGCCCGTAAACATTGCCCTGTTCGGCAAGGCCAAAGAGCTTGGCGGCGTGCTCCGCATTCTTGAAGAGGTAGCTGCTGGTCCGGTAGACCGGGACTCCCCTCGACAGCGTCGTGGGATCGGGATACTGCCCGCCGTGGACGGCGAGCGTTTCAAAACGGACAGGCATTATCGTCCTCCGTACCCGGCATCAAGCCGGAACCGTCGTTTCGGGAAAATCCCCTGAGGCGTCCCGCCGCGGGCTTCCCCGCACATGCCGGACGGCATCCGGCAATGGTACTCCCCATACTCTCTTATGGAGGCTTCCCCGCACATACCGGGCGGCATCCCCTTAAAAAAGCTCTCCGCAGCCGTTCCAACGCCTCGGATGCGTCCCGGCTGAAAGCCGTTTCCCCATCCCGAACCGCCCCGGCACACGGCCCGGCAACCCTCCGTGCGGCGCTTCCTACCGACCCGGCACACGGGATACGCCGACGCGCCAAGCCTATCCGCGCAGCGCAGCCTGACCATCCCCGTTTTTCCGGCGGCACTTAAACCCTGTCTGCGGGAATATCGTCAAGGCGGTATGGCGTCGCCTGATACACGCAGTAGTTCAGCCAGTTGGAATAGAACAAATGGGCATGGGCCCGCCAACTGACCAGCGGGGGGCGCGTCGCATCGTCTTCGGGGTAATAATGTGCCGGAGGCGCGATTTCCAAGCCCTTGGCCACATCCCGCCGATACTCGGCATCCAGCGTATCCCGGTCGTATTCAAGATGCCCGGTGATGAACATGCTCCGCCCGTCGAGCGTACCGGCCACAAGCACCCCGGCCTCATCCGACTCGGCCAAAATCTCCAGCGAGGGGATCTTGGCGATGTCCTCGCTTCGGACTTCGGTATGCCGGGAGTGCGGCGCATGGAACACATCGTCGAACCCCCGGAACAACTGGTTTGTAGGATCATTGATGGTATGGCTGAAAATGCCGGAAAGCTTGCGCGGAAGCCCATACTTCGGGATGCCGTAATGATGGTACAGCCCCGCCTGCGCGCCCCAGCATATATATAATGTAGCGTGCACATGCTTTTTCGCATAGTCCATGATGCCGACGAGCTCGTCCCAGTAGTCCACTTCCTCAAAGGCGAGCTGTTCCACCGGCGCACCGGTGATGATCATGCCGTCGAATGAACTGTCGCGCACCTGCGAAAACGTCTTATAAAAACGCTCAAGATGCTGCGGCGCGGTATTTTTGGATTCGTGCCCCTCAGCCCGCAGAAGCGTCACGTTCACCTGTAGGGGCGTATTGCCGAGCAGACGCAGCAACTGCGTTTCCGTGGCGATCTTGGTCGGCATCAGGTTGACGATGGCGATCTCCAGAGGCCGGATGTCCTGACGGTTGGCGCGGCCTTCCGTCATGACAAAAATGTTTTCGCCTTCCAGTATCGGGCGGGCAGGCAAATCTTCAGGAATCTTGATAGGCACGGAAAACACTCCTTCGCAGCGATAAAGGTATGGCGACTTTCCTACTCAATTGATATGGATTCTGTCAAGCCGGACAACCGGTTGCCGACTTCCATCCTTTTTGCCGGACTTGGCAGCCCCATTGCGCACCCGCCTTGATTTTAGGGGCAAGGCGGAGCATACTCGAAACGATTACGTTCAAATTCGTGACTGCCGCACGGCACAACCTTTTGCAAGGAGCGTTTTTCAATGCGTCTGCTCAGAGCCTTCCTCGTCCTTTCCCTTCTGCTGCTGCCCCAGATGGCCAACGCCGAAACCTTGATGATGGCGACCACCACCAGCACGCAGGATACCGGCCTTCTGGAATACCTCCAGCCCATCTTCAAAAAGGACACGGGCATCGACCTGAAATGGATTTCCGTAGGCACGGGCAAAGCCCTCGCCCACGGCAAGGACTGCGACGTCGACGTGCTGCTCGTGCACGCCCCCGCCCTTGAAGAAAAATTCGTAGCCGACGGCTTCGGCGTAGACCGCCATCAGGTGATGTACAACGATTTCGTGCTGATCGGGCCCGCCGCCGACCCGGCAGGCGTCAAGGGCAAGGACATCCCCGCCGCCCTGAAGACCTTCGCCGAAAAA
>URTO01000112.1 GCA_900550745.1 uncultured Desulfovibrio sp.
GCACTATTGATGGCCCATCCTACAATCATGGAGAACAAAGTATCATAGAATTCATATTTCAATACTTTACGAATGGAACTAAGCCCCCAAAAACAACTGCCTCCTCAAGAAATGCCGTAAGGAAGATCTGCCGTGCGAGGCTTCCCTTTCCGGGCGGCTTTCTCCACTACGTCCCCCAATCCTCACTCATACCGCAGGACGCTCATCCCCTGAAGCCGCGAAAGAATCAGGTTTTCGCGGCGGACGTTGGGAAGCTCGGCTCCGGGCTGGAGGGAAGTGACCACGGCCCGCCCGATGATGTGGCGGCCTTCGCCGCTCCCGTCATTGGTACGGAGGCCCCAGATGTTGTGGAACATGACGGGTTCGCCCTTGTACGTCCCTATATATAAGGTAATGTGCCCGCGCAGCCAGAGCAGCGTAGCAAACGGCACCCCTTCATCCTTGATGATGCCTTCCTTACCCGTGGGAGACGCCTTCACAAAGCTGATGTACTGCCAAGCCTTGGCCTGCGCCGATGAGTTGCGTGGCAGCCATACCCCAAAAGGGACGAAAAGATCCCTCATCGCCAGCGAACAGTCCCGATTGAACAGATACCCGCCCCAGCCGTAGGGCTGCCCCATCATGCGGTTGCCGATCTCGGCCGCCGCCTTTGCCGTCAGGGGGATGGGCTTGCGCACCGCGTCGGAGGGGGACACCCGCACGGGCACGGCTACGGCACGGCCCTGCGGATCACGGACAGGAACCAGCAGCCTCAGCGAGGAGCCCGATCCGCCGGACAGGGGCAGCATGGTTCCGAGGCTCCCCGTGGTGACATAACGGCCCAGCTCATCCACCAGCGGGACGCCGTCACGGACGATGACCGCATACGTCCCGTTCTCGTAGCGCGAGCGGAACGGCGCATCCGTCACAGCCGTATCCTCCGTGGGAACCCAGCCGGATACCAGCCCCGTCTCCACGAACACCCACGCGCCATCGGCGGAGGCATGCACAACAAGAAGCGGCATCCCCACCGGAAGCGTGGAGTACATGAACATATCGAAGGGATACCCCTCCCCGGCCTCGGCAGGGTTCCCGAACCGGGGCTTATGGGTGGGCGCTTCACGCAGTACCGTGGGCCGCACGGTAATCGCCTTGTCGAACCGGGACGGGTACGCATCCCGCGCGGCGTTCGCCGTCAGCTTGTCCCAGTTCTCCTGCGTCCACGGCAACAGGTTTTCCGCCCATCCCCGCGCTTTGCCCCGCTTCTTTTGCCCGCCGAAAATGGCGAACGCCTCAGACGCGGAAACGGAGGGGCGCACGGCATCCCACGGGCCAAAGAACAGGCGGTTGAACCGGGCATCCTGCCGGGCCTGTTCCGCAGCCGACATGAGGGGCTTGTCCGGGCTGCCCTGCCGGGCATAGACCAGCAGATCCTGCGGCAACCGGCGCAGATCCGCAATGCTCCCCTTCGGGCCTTCAAAACTGCCGGACTCGGCCGGAGACAGGCTCCCGCCCTTACGCCCGCCGCCGCAACCGCCAAGCGCAAGGGCGCAGCACAGCAATAGGCCGAGCGCAATCAGGCGGAGGCTTCTCCCCTTCACCGCTTCGGGGGCAGGGACAACGCCCCGCCCCCCGATCCTTTCATACGGCGGCACACCCCAACATCCCTTGCGGGTACCAGAAATCATCATGCACGTCCCCCCTCCGTCTGCGAGCCGACGGCTTCCGGGGCCGCCCCCAGACGTCGGGCCAGCCACGTATACCGCTTCTGCATCCGGTTGTTTTTAACGGCCATCGCCAAAGCGCGGGGCTCTCCCACCAACACGACGAGGCGCTTGCCCCGCGTCACCCCCGTATAGATGAGATTCCGCTGCAGCAACATATAGTGCTGCGCCATCAGCGGAATGACGACGGCAGGATATTCCGAACCCTGTGATTTGTGAATGGAAATCGCGTAGGCCGCCACTATTTCGTCGAGCTCTTCCCAGTCGTACCCGACATAACGGTCGTCATACCGGACAACAAGGCATTTTTCCTGCACGTCCACGCTGGAAATCCGCCCGATGTCGCCGTTGTAGACATCTTTTTCGTAGTTGTTGCGGATCTGCATGACCTTGTCGCCGAGCCGATAGAGCCGCTCCCCACGCTGGAGGGCCTCCCCTTCGGGGTTGAGCGCCTGCTGAAGCCGCAGGTTGAGGTTCGCCGCGCCCACGGTGCCCTTGTGCATGGGCGAAAGCACCTGGATTTCGTCGAAAGGATCAAGCTGGAAACGGCGGGGGATGTGGTTCTTGACCAAATCCACGATGATGTCCGCCGCGCGATCGGGATCATCCTGCCGCATGAAATAAAAATCGGAAAGGCGATCCTTTGAGGATTCAAGGCGCGGAAGCTCGCCCCGGTTGATCAGGTGGGCGTTGCACACGATTTCGCTTTCCGCGGCCTGCCGGAAGACCTCCACCAGCTCGACCACGGGCATGGCCCCGGAAGCGATGAGATCCCCAAGCACGTTGCCCGGCCCCACGGACGGGAGCTGATGCACGTCGCCCACGAATACGATGGTCGCGCCGAGCGGGGCCGCCTTGAGCAGATGGTACGCCAGCATGGTGTCCATCATGGACGCCTCGTCCACCACAAGCAGCCCGCAGGCCAGCGGGTTATCCTCGTTGCGGGCGAACCCGTCGTCCTTGGGCGTGTATTCGAGCAGGCGGTGGATGGTGCGGGCTTCCCGGCCGATGGCCTCGGACATGCGCTTCGCCGCCCGGCCCGTGGGCGCGGCCAGCAAAATCTTGGCCTTGTTTTCCGCGAAAACCTGAATGATCGCGTTCAGGATGGTGGTCTTGCCCGTACCGGGGCCGCCGGTCAGCACCATGACCTTGGACGTCGCCGCCGTGCGCACGGCCTCAAGCTGTTCCTCGGCCAACGTAATGCCGAGCCGGGACACGACTTTCTCCACCACTTCGTCGGCCTTTGGGAACCGCACCGACTTCGGCGAGGCGAGGATGCGCCGCAGGTAATAGGCAATCTTCGATTCGTAATGATGGAACCGGGTCAGGTACACGCCGATCTCGCCGTCGAGTTCCTCCAGCACCACCCGTTCCTCACGGGCGAGGCAGTCCACGGCCTCCTCGACGAACTCTTCCGCAATGCCGAGCTGGGAGCAGGTCTGTTCCACCAAGGCCCGACGGGGGTAATAGACGTGCCCGTCGTCGATCTGCTTCATCAGCGTGTACAGCGTGCCCGCCTGAATCCGCAAAGGGTGCTCGCTTCCGAAGCCCAGCTTGGCCGCCAGCGCATCCGCCGTCAGGAAACCGATGCCCCGGATGTCCATCGCCAGCCGGTAGGGGTTTTCCTGCACGATGGACAGCGCCTGCGGGCCGTAATGCTTGTAGATGCGCACGGCGAAGGATGCGCCGATGTCGTGCGGCTGGAGGAACTGCACCAGATTGCGCACGCCCTGATGCTCGGTCCAGCACTCGACGATGGTTGCCAGCTTCTTCTGGGTAATGCCGGAAATTTCCAGCAGGCGCTGCGGTTCCTCGTCGAAAATCCTGAGCGTGTCCTCACCGAACGCCTTGACGATGCGCGCCGCGATGCTCTTGCCGATGCCCTTGATCAGCCCGGAGGCCAGATACAGCTTGATGCCCTCGGCGGTGGCGGGGAGCAGGCTTTCAAAGGAGTCCATCTGCACCTGCCTGCCGAAGCGGGCGTTGTTCACCCACCGGCCCTTGATGCGCAGGGATGCGCCCGCCTGCGGGCTGCCCATATGCCCGACCACGGTGACGAGATCCACCTCATCCTTGCCTTCCGGCCTGACCCGGAACACCGTGTAGCCGTTTTCCTCATTATGGAAGACCACGCGCTCCAGCGTACCCTGCAACTCCACCGTCTCGCTGAGGGATGAAAGAGAAAGCTGCGTCATGCCCTACCCCATCCGCCGTTGCAGCAGCAGGGCGTCGGCCACGGTCAGGGCGGCCATCGCCTCAAGCACGGGGTTGACGCGCGGGATGGCGCAGATGTCGTGCCGCCCGCCCACACGCAAGGATACGGGGCTGCCTTCGGCGTTCACGCTCTGCTGTTCCTTGGCGATGGAGGGGATGGGCTTGATCGCCACGGTCATCACCAGCGGCTGGCCGGTCGAAATGCCGCCGAGGATGCCGCCGCAATGGTTGGTGGCGGGATTGCCCGGCGTCGATCCGGCCTCGGCCGGGCGGTAGGCGTCGTTGTTGAAGCTCCCCCGGCTGCGGGCCGCGGCGAAACCGTCGCCGATCTCCACGCCCTTGACCGCACCTACGCTCATAAGCGCCTGCGCCAGCACGGCATCCAGCTTATCGAACACGGGTTCGCCCAGACCGGCGGGCACGCCGAGCACCTCCACCCGGACGATGCCGCCGAGCGTGTCGCCCTCGCCGCGCACGGTGCGGACCAACGCTTCCCAAGGCTCCACGGCGGCCTCACACGGGGCGCAGTACGGGCGGGACGCCGCGCCCGCCATGTCTTCCGGCGTAAACGCCGGGGCGGGCATGCCGCCGATTTCCAACGTGCAGGAGCGCACCGAAATCCCCTGCGCCGCGAGCAGCGCGCGGGCAATGGCCCCGCCGGCCACGCGGGCGGCGGTTTCGCGGGCCGAGGAACGCCCCCCGCCCCGGAAGTCGCGCATGCCGTACTTGGCGTCATAGGTCATATCCGCGTGCCCCGGACGCCAGACCGCCGCCAGCGGCCCGTAATCGCCGGAACGCTGGTTGGTGTTCCCGATTTGGAATCCGATGGGCGTCCCCGTGGTCACGCCTTCAAAAACGCCGGACAGCAGCCGGACGGCGTCCGGCTCCTTGCGCGTGGTCCCGGCCGTGCCGCCGCCGGGACGCCGCCGGTCGAGTTCCTTCTGGAGAAGTTCCTCCGAGAGGGCGATGCCCGCCGGGCAACCGTCCACCACGCCGCCAAGCGCCGGGCCGTGGGATTCGCCGTAGGTGGTCAGACGAAAAAGGCGTCCGAAAGTATTTCCGCTCAATGTTCTTTCCTCCGTGTGACTCCCGCCATCAAAACACGATTCGTTTTCGGCGTCCAGAGACGAACCCCCAAGCGGAGCATGACTTTTTTATCTTCATCCCACAGCCGAGACATTCGCTTCTGCAATGAAAGACGTATTTCAGCTAGTTGAAATTCAAAATGAATTTTTGAAAAATCATCGAAAAGACGGATGCCTCCCACAGCCCCTCCCTTTACAGACGGCGGCGTTCCCTACTATAGATACGGCCTTACGCTACGGACAGATACTTCCGTCCCTTCCGCGAGTACTTCAGCCCAAAGGACATCTGTTGATGAATACGACCCTGAATATAGGACTGGCCGGACTCGGAACCGTCGGCGGCGGCCTTGTGCGCCTGCTGTCCGAAAATGCCGAAGAAATCCGGGCCCGATCCGGCTGCGGCTTCAACCTGAAAGCCGTCGCCGTCCGCAATCCGAACCGTAAACGCGATCTCCCGGAAGGCGTACGCCTGACCACCGATCCTATGGCCCTTGCCGACGATCCCGACATTGACGTGGTCATCGAGCTGATGGGCGGCATCGACACGGCCAAGGAACTCATCACGCGCAGCCTTGCAAACGGCAAACAGGTCGTCACCGCCAACAAGGCCCTGCTCGCGGAAGAAGGCGAGAGCCTGTTCCGGCTGGCCGACGAAAAGGGCGCCACCCTGCTCTATGAAGCCAGCGTTGCAGGCGGCATCCCCATCGTCCAGACGCTGAAGGAAAGCCTCACCGGGAACCGTATCACTTCGCTCGAAGGCATCCTGAACGGCACCGGCAACTATATCCTTTCGGAAATGACCAGCAAGGGCGTCAGCTTCGCCCCGGCCCTCGCCGAAGCGCAGGAAAAAGGCTACGCCGAGGCCGATCCCACGCTGGACATCGACGGGTTCGATACCGCGCATAAGCTCGTGCTGCTTATCCGCCTTGCATGGGGCGTGGACTACCCCTATACGAAAATGCCCATCGAAGGCATCCGCAACCTCGACAAGATGGACATCGACTTTGCCCGCGAGTTCGGCTACCGCATCAAGCTGCTCGGCCGCGCCCGGATGCGTGACGGCAAGCTCGAAGCGGGCGTCTTCCCGACGCTGGTGAACCACACCTATCTCCTTGCCCGCGTAGGCGGCGCGTACAACGCCGTGCGCGTGGAAGGCAACGCGGTGGGTTCCCTCTTCCTGCACGGCCTCGGCGCGGGCAGCCTGCCCACGGCCAGCGCGGTGCTTGGGGATCTCATTTCCATCGCCCGCCGGAACAACAGGCTGAACTCCGGCTTCGTCAAGCAGGTGCTCCCGCAAGCCGACATCCTGCCCCCGGAAGAAGCCTCCAGCACCTATTACATGCGTTTCATGGTCAAGGACGATCCCGGCGTCCTGCGCGACCTATCCGGCGCGCTCTCCGATCAGGGCGTCAGCATCGCGCAGGCGATCCAGAAGGGGCAGAGCGAAGCGGGCGTGCCCCTCGTCTTCATGACCCACGAAGCCCCGGTTTCCGCCATCCGCAAGGCTATCGAAACCATGCGCAAGAGCGATTTCCTCCTTGCCCCGGCTATCTGTTATCGGGTCATGGGGTGAAAAGCTGTTGGGGAGGGAGAGGGGAACCTTTCTGGAGAAAGGTTCCCC
>URTO01000113.1 GCA_900550745.1 uncultured Desulfovibrio sp.
GGGAACCTTTTTAAAGGTTCCCTTCCCCCCTCCCCCGTTTCCCGATTTCCCGTCCCGTTCCGTTACGCTCCGCGTGCGGCAAGCTCACGCTTGAGGGCGCGGGCAAGCTGATCGGGGCAGGACGTGGGCTTGCTGCCGCACCGGATGCCTTCAAGCCGGGAAATGACGGCTTCTGCGGGAAGCCCTTCAACAAGGCGGGAGACGGCTTCAAGGTTGCCGGGACAGCCGCCCGCGAAACGGACGCCGGTCACGCGGCCGTCATCGGTAATATCATACTGGAGCGCGCTCGAACACACGCCCATAAGAGGAGCAATAGCCATGAAAACAAATCCTTATCATCAGAATGTGACCAGAAAGCGGGAACCGCGGGCCCCGCAGTCCCAAACGGAAAGCCCCGCAGCAAAAGGCGCCCAGAAAACGCCGGGGCAAGGCCTTGCTGCGGAAAAGGCTGAGGCGTGCTAATCATCACGCCCGTCGTCGCAGCGCCCATCCCGGAAACGGGAGTCCCCCGGCATACGCGACGAATCGGAATCCTGGCCGATCCCCCCGCCGTCCCAGCGGAATCCGTATTGCCGCGGCTGCACGATGCGCCCAAACGAATGCCCGACACTGTCCACGGACTTGACCAGGTCGTCAAGGTTCTCCAGCGCTTCCGAAGCATCTTCCAACGGTTCGGCGGCATGGGCCGGGTACGCGCACAGGACGCCGAGGACGGCCAGAGCGGGAAACCATTTTACAAACACGGTAAACTCCTTGTTCGGTTGCATGGCACAGAGAGCGCCGGGCAACAGTATACCCCAAAACGGACAGAGGGAAAACAGGGCTGAACAAAATATTCTTCACCAACAAGGACAGTATGATAGAAATGAACGGCATATGAATGAAGCCGAAGCGGAAACGGAGGTGGGGCACATGCGGGAACCGTGGGCATAAGGCTGGATACGTATGAATGAAAGCCGGGAAACCGTCCCGGCGGAAAACAGGCACAATGCGCGGGTGACGGTGTGGAAAGAAGGCAGCATTGCGTAACATGCCAAGATTGATAAAGGAACATGAAAAACGCACCGGATAGCACTCTTGACCCAAAATCGATTTTGCGTGAACACGGAATGGACGTCCTTACGCATGACATGACACGAGGTACGCTATGGCCCATCATTATTCCAATTCCCTGTATGACCGCCTTGCGGATCGGCTGAACCAGTTCCCGCAGGGCGCGCCGCTTTCCGACAGCCTCTTCGCCATTCTGAAAATCCTCTTTTCCGAAAAGGAAGCCGGGCTGGTGGCGCAGTTGCCCATCAAACCCTTCACCGTAGACCGCGCCGCCGCTATCTGGAAGCTCGACAAGGCCACCGCCCAGAATATGCTGGAAGACCTCGCGGGGCGGGCCATGCTGCTCGACATGGAGCAAAACGGCCGGCAGATGTTCTGTCTGCCCCCGCCGATGGCCGGGTTCTTTGAATTTTCCATGATGCGCGTGCGCGGCGACGTCAACCAGAAGGCGCTGGCGGAACTGTATTACCAATATCTCAACGTCGAAGAGGATTTCGTCAAGGCGCTGTTCGTCGAGAACGGAACCCCGCTTGGGCGCATCTTCGTACAGGAAGCCGCGCTCCCGCAGGACGGCAAGCTGGAAGTCCTCGACTATGAGCGCGCTTCGCACATCATCAAGACAGCCTCGCACATCGGCATCAGCATGTGCTACTGCCGCCATAAAATGCAGCACCTTGGGCGGGCGTGCGACGCCCCGATGGATATCTGCATGACATTCAACACCTCGGCCCGATCGCTCATCAAATACGGCCACGCCCGGCAGGTGGACGCCGCCGAATGTCTTGATCTGCTCGCCGTGGCGCAGGGGCACAACCTCGTCCAGTTTGGCGAAAACACCCGTGAAGGCGTGAACTTCATCTGCAACTGCTGCGGATGCTGCTGTGAGGCGTTGCTGGCGGTCAAGCGCTTCGCCATCGCCCGAACCATCCATTCCAACTTCATCGCCCGCGCCGGGAACGGCTGCCGGGGGTGCGGCAAGTGTGAAAAAATCTGTCCGGTCAATGCCATCCATATGGAAGACGGCCCGGCGGGCAAGCGCTTCGCTTTCGTCGATCCCGATCGCTGCATCGGGTGCGGCGTGTGCGTGCGTTCCTGTGCCTTCGGCCAGCTTATGCTCGAAGCCCGGCCCGAACGCGCCATTACCCCCCTCAATACCGTAAACCGCGTGGTCGCCATGGCCGCCGAACGGGGGATGATCAAGGAACTTCTCGAAGACAACGACACGATGGGCAACCATCGCATCATGGCGGCGGTCATCGGGGCGATCATGAAGCTTCCCGGCGCACCAAGGGCGCTCGCTGTGGCGCAGCTCAAATCACGCTATCTGGAAAACCTCATCGGCAGGATGGGATAGCGGAACATCCAAAAGGCCGGCGGGCGGCGTTTTGCCCCCGCCGGCTTTTTTGCCTGATCAGGCATGGCATTGGGGCAGCCTGCCCCATCGGGTTGAAGCCGCCCGTTCCCCACGGGGTGCGGCTTTTCCGGCAATCCCGATACACTTTGTTACATTCCGCTGCATTCGGCACATCCTTATGAAACACTTTACGGGTAGTTTCGCTTTCACAGGGCAACGAGCCCTAAAGGAGCAACTACCATGTTGAAGCATACTTCTTTGATCGTCGCCGGGGCCCTCGTCCTCGGAATGGGAATTTCCACCGTTTCCTTCGCTGAAATGCCCTCCCTGGACAGCCAATCCTACACGCGTCCCGGCTCCATCATCAATACCAGCAGCGATACCGACAAGCTCGCGCCCGATCCGCAGACCGGGAAACGGCCCGGCATCCTCGACTGGGAAGGCATGGGGGCCGACGTATCGAAGCATCCCGACAAGCCCGGACACGATCCCATGAACTGCGGCATCTGCCGATAGCCCTTTCCGGCGGGGAAAGCCGCCCGCCGGGAAAGCCCCGCATCCCTTCGGCCGTAACGGGCCTCCTCAAGGGGGGACGCGGGGCGCCCGTTTTCGGAAAGCCGCCGCGTTCCCGGTTCCGCCCAAAGGGAACCTTTTCTTTTACCAGCAAATGGAGCATGCTCGGATCGCCCCGGACGGGGCCATCCGGCGACAGGGCCGCCGTTGGCGGGCCGGAAGGCCCGGCGGGATGGGAGGTGATCCGTGCCAGAACAAACACGCCTTCTCGTCGTTGACGACGATGCCGACATCCGCGAGCTGCTCTCCGCCTACCTTGCCCGTTACGACATGGCCGTCGAAACCGCGGCGGACGGCGCGGGGCTTTTCGAGAAGCTCGATCATGCCCGCTTCGATCTCATTATCCTCGACATCATGCTGCCCGGAGAAGACGGCCTCAGCCTGTGCCGCCGCCTTCGGGGGGCGTCGTCGATCCCGGTCATTTTCCTGACGGCGCTGGACAGCTCCACGGATCGGGTCGTCGGGCTTGAGCTCGGCGCGGACGACTATGTGGTCAAACCGTTCGATCCCCGCGAACTGCTCGCCCGCATCCGAACCGTCCTCCGCCGTGCTTCCGACAAAGGGCAGGCCCCGGCGCAGTCCGGCATACGCCGTTTCGCCGGATGGACCCTCAACGTCCGTTCCCGCGAGCTCTCGCAGGGCGACGAGCGGATTGCCCTCAGCGACGCGATGTATCGGCTGCTGCTCGTGTTCCTTGACGAGCCGTTCGCCGTATTGAGCCGCGAGTATCTGCTGCGGCAGACGCAGGGGCGCGACGCCGACGTATTCGATCGCAGCGTCGACATACAGGTGAGCCGCCTGCGCGGGGTGCTCAAGGATACGGGCACGTCCAAAATCATCAAGACGGTACGCGGCGGCGGGTATATGCTTTCCGTTGATGTGGAGCACGGCGCATGAACCTTGACCGCCTGCTTCCGAAGACTTCCTTCGGACGCTTCTTCCTGATCAACGTAATCAGCCTTGCCCTGTTTTGGCTGCTTATCCAGCCCATAGCCAACTACTGGCGCAATCAGGCCCTGCTCCGCATAGTGGCTTCAAACGAAAGCCGCCTCTTCCTTACCCATATCCGCCTGCTGGACAAACTGCCTGCGGTTGCCGAGCGCAACGGGCTGTTCAATCCGAATGACGACGTATTCTCGATCCGGGTCTCGTATTTGCCGCCGGACGTGCCGCAGGACGACTCGAAGTTCTCGCGGAGCCTGCGGAAGCGCCTTGAACAGGCGTTCAAGCAGGAAAACATCCGGTACACGGATCTCCTGACCCGGATCGTGGTGTCGCATGCACCGATCACCGCCATGAGCAGTGAAGAGAAATACGGCGATCTCGAAATGTTTTTGACGCACCGCTATGCACAGGCCGAAATCGCCCTGCGCAGGCCCGACGGGATCTGGATTTACGCCAAGCACCAGACAGAACTCATGCCGCGGAACCGGCTGTGGCTGAATACGGCGGCGCTGGCGATGGAATTCCTGCTGGTCATGGGCGGGGTGGCCTTGGCGCTGAACTGGCTGCTGCGGCCCTTGCGCAAGCTGGTGGCGGCAACAGACCGTTTCGGCAGGACGCAGAAGATCTCGCCGCTGCGGACGGATTCCGGGCCTGTGGAAGTACGCGAGGCCGCTTCCGCATTCAACAGGATGTTTTCGAGCATTCAACGATCATTCGAGGAACGGGAACGCTTCCTGACGTCGTTTTCGCACGATCTGCGTACCCCGCTGACCCGGCTGCGGCTGCGGCTCGAGCAGGTGGCGCAGGACGATCTGCGGGAAAAGCTGTGCGCCGACGTGGACGATTTGACCGATACGCTGAACCGCACGGTTACGTTTTTGCGGAGCGCGCGGAGCATTGAAGACATCCGGCAGCCGATTGCGGTGATGCCGCTGTTGGAAGCCCTGGTAGAAGACAGGCAGGGCATCGGGGAGCGGGTAACGCTGCGCGGGAACACGGCCGCCGTGCTCCAAAGCTGGAGCCGTTTGCGGAGCGCCTTTGAAAATGTCGTGGACAACGCGCTGCGCTATGGGGACTGCGCCGACATTGAGATCCATCACGAAAGGGACTCCGAAGGCCGGGAGTGGCTGTATATCGATTTCCTGGACAACGGGCCGAGCATCCCCGAAGAAAAACTTGAGTTCGTATTGGAACCCTACGTGCGTCTGGAGACGTCGCGCAACCGGAAAACAGGCGGGCATGGTCTTGGGCTGTCCATCGTGCGCAATCTCGTGGAGGCGAGCGGAGGCAAGGTGCTGCTCATGAACCGCCAGGAAGGGGGGCTTCTGGTCAGGATGCTGTTCCCGCTCTGACCCTGCCGATCCGCCCGAAAAGGAATGTGGAGCAAGGGCAGGCCCGCCGCGCCCGCCTTCCGGCCCTTCCGTTTTCCCTCCCAACGGAGTGGAATGGGTTCGGGATTCCTGAGCGTTTGCCGCGGGCAATCAGGTTTGATGCGGTGCCCCTGCCTGCCGCTCCTTTTCCATGCCGCCTACAGCCGCATCAGGACAGGCGCCAGCTCCTTCCTTTTTGGATCCGCCATAGCATATGGTTGCTTTATCTCCACAATATGCTGAAAATATACTTTTTCTCCAGTTTTCCGTCGAAGGGCTCCATGATTGGGACATATTATTAAACGTATCAGGAATACGCCGCACGCCTGCCGATGGACAACGTGCCTAGGGCATTTTAGCAGTTATTCCTCTGTGATTTCAGGAAATAAAGCATCAAGCGTCCTCTATGGCACAGCCTTTTTCTTTGAAACGTATGACCTTCCGGGAACAGCGCCATCGCCCCGGCTGGGCCGTCTGGGTGTCCCTAACCCCGCAAGGTCACGCCCCCACAGCATCAAGGCTATGGGAACACGGAACCCAGCGATTTCTTGACCGCCGGGGCCACAGGCGGGAGCGGCTATAGCCAGCCTCGCCCATCAAGAAAACGGCGAAGAGATCGAATCTGCTTGGTCACGCCTTTTCCATGCCCCTGTCATGGCATGTGGTTGTGTTATCTCCACGGGATGGAAAATACTGATATTTTCTCCAGTTTTTCCGGCGATGGGCTCCATGATTGGGACATATTATTGAACACATCAGGAATAGGCCGCACGCCTGCCGATGGACGACGTGCCCAGGGCATTTTATCAGTTATTCCTCTGTGATTTCAGGAAATAAAGCATCAAGCGTCCTCTTACGGTACAGCCTTTTTCCATACGCCGTGAGCGATGTCCCTGCTGCAACCATACGGAAGACGGCCATGATCTGGCCGTCCGTTTCTCCGGGGAGCCTTCCCCGTAAATGGATGGAAACGGATAAGCTCAACCATGTCGCCAGTGGCCTTCCCCCGCAGGGGGATGGAAAACGGGGAGTTTCCATTGTCCGCCAGCACCAAGAGCGGAGTTCCGCTGAGGAAACTCCGCAGTCCATAAGGTGCGGTTGAAAAACAAACGGCCCAACCCGCCGCCATCTTGTAAGGGGCACCGTCCACGCCCCGCTTTAGGGCGGGATCAGGGGCGGAGCCGGGCCAGTTCCTCGCGCAAACGTCCGTTTTCCTGCAACAGCCTGCGGTTTTCAGCATAGAGCTGGCGGTTTTCAGAATTTTAATGTCGACTTTTTGACGATACAAGATATTTTGAACTCCGACCATCAGACC
>URTO01000114.1 GCA_900550745.1 uncultured Desulfovibrio sp.
CTTTTCTTTAGGCCCCAAGGGGGTCTGGGGGGAATTATTCCCCCCGGACAGGGGGTCAAGGGGGGCGGTAGCCACCCTTGCCGCCGGAGGCGTTTCTTACTTCAGCGAGTCGGCATAGATCTCGATGGTGTGCTTGACGACCACGTTGTCGCCGTTCTGGGCGAGCATGTCGGAAAGCTGCATCATGCAGGCGGGGCAGCCGGTGGCGACCACTTCCGCACCGCTGGCGACGATGTTGTTGCGCTTGCGCTGGCCGATTTTGCGGGACAGATCATAGTGCGAGAGGGTGAAGCTGCCGCCGCAGCCGCAGCAGCGGTCGGCTTCCTTCATCTCCACGAGAGCGTAATCCGGGTTCATGCGGATGAGCTCACGGGGCTGCGCACTGACGCCGAGGGAGCGGAGCAGGTGGCAGGACTCGTGATAGGTCACCTTGGTCTGGCCGTGGCGCCCGAACGCGCGGGGCTTCACCTTGAGCACGTCCACGAGGAAGGCGTTGATGTCCATCGCCTTCTGGGAGAGCTCGTTGATGGCGTCGCGGTACTTGTAGGGCATCTTGCCCGCCATCTTGGGCCACAGGGAGCGGATGGTTTCCGTGCAGGACGAGCAGGGCGTGACGATGAGATCGAAGGAACCTTCCTTCAACACGTCCACGTTGTGCATGACCATCTTTTCAAAACCTTCAAGGTCGCCGGACGAGAGGGCGGGGATGCCGCAACAGGAATAGTTGGTAGGCAGATAGACGCCGACTTCGTGGTAATCGAACACCTTGAGGCAGGCTTCGGAAACATTGGTGAAGATCTTGTCGCCCATGCAGCCGGGGAAGAAGGCCACCTTGTGGCGGCTTTTCCCGGCGGGGGTGTTCACCGCGCCGATCTTGGCGCTCAGGGTCTGCTTGGCGAGGGGCTGCATGTGGCGTTCGCCGAGGAACGGGCGCAACAGCGGGGAACACATGGCGGTACCCTGCGGGTTGTTGTCCTCGTGCATGGCGAGGCCCTGGAACGGGGCGCTGAGCTTCAGCAGGAAGCCGAACAGCTTCGGGTTCGGCAGCAGGGTGCGGAAGATGGCTTTCTTGAGGGGCGAAAGGCCTTTGTAGGACGCGACAATGGCGCGGGCCTCCATGAAAATTTCCAGAATGGAAACGCCGGAAGGGCAGTTCGCCTGACAGGAGCCGCACAGGAGGCAACGATTGAGCTTTTCGTTGACCGCTTCGGGATCCTCGATGAGGCGGTGAGCCAGGTTTTCCAGCAGCGTGAGCTTTCCGCGGGTCACGTCGGCTTCCATCATGGTTTCGCCGAAAACCGGGCACACGGACTGGCACATGCCGCATTTCATGCAGGCGGCGAGCTTGTCGTCAAGCGCCATGAGGGCGTTGGCGAGGAGGGTCAGCTCATCCATGACTTAAACTCCAACCAGCTTGCTGGGGTTGAACAGGCCCTTCGGGTCGATGGCCTTGCGCAGGCGGCGCGAGTACCCGATGGTGCCGCGTGAGGTTTCCTTTTCCAGCCATTTCTGCTTGGCGGTGCCGATGCCGTGTTCGCCGGAAAGGGTGCCGCCCATTTCGATGGTGGTGTTGAAAAGTTCGTCGACGGCGCGTTCCACGCGTTCAAATTCGTCCTTGTCGCGCTTGTCGCACATAAAGGTCGGGTGCAGGTTGCCGTCCCCGGCGTGGCCGAAGGTGCCGACGGTGAGGTTGTACTTTTCGCCGAGGTCCTTGATGACCTTCATCATGGCCGGGATCTTGGAGCGGGGCACGGTGGCGTCTTCAAGGATGGTCGTGGGCTTGAAGCGGGCCAGGGCGGGCAGGGCCTTGCGGCGGGCTTCCCAGATCCGGTTCTTTTCCTCGGCGTCCTTGGCGACCACGATCTGCGTGGCGCCGCTCTTCTTGAGCTGTTCCTCGACGACGAGGGCGTCATCGGCGACCTGACCGGCATGGCCGTCCACTTCAATGAGGAGGATGGCCTGCGCGTCGCGGGGAAGGCCGATCTTCACGTCGTCCTCGACGAGGTTGATGGTCATGTTGTCCATGAATTCCAGCGTACAGGGCAGGATGTGGGCGGCGATGATGCGGGCCACGGCTTCGGAAGCCTTCTGCACGTTGTCGAATACGGCCATCATGGCCTTGGAGGCTTGCGGCGGGGGCACGAGCTTGAGGATGGCGCGGCTGATCATGCCGAGGGTGCCTTCAGAGCCTACGAGCAGGCCGCCGAGGTTGTAGCCGGTCGCGCACTTGACGGTGCGGGAGCCGCTTTTCACCAGCTCGCCGGTGTGGTCATAAAATTCGAGGCCCATGACGTAATCTTTGGTGACGCCGTATTTCAGGCCGCGCAGCCCGCCGGCGTTTTCCGCAATGTTGCCGCCGATGGTGGAGACGGCCTGAGAGCCCGGATCCGGGGGATAGAAGAGGCCCTTGGAAGCCACGGTAGCGGCGAACTGGGCCGTCACAACGCCGGGCTCGACGATGGCGAAGAGGTCTTCTTCATTGATTTCGATGATCTTGTTCAGTCCTTGCGTCAGGATGACCACGGATTTGTCGGCATCGGGCACGGTTCCGCCGCTGAGGTTCGTTCCCGCGCCGCGGATGGTCATGGGCAGGCCGTTGGCGTAGCAGCGCTCAATGAGGGCGCCGAGCTGTTCCGTGGAGGTGGGGCGCAGGACAAGGCCGGGAACGACCGAAGGCAGCACGGCGGCGTCATAGGCGTAGCTTTGCCTGTCCGCTTCGCTGGTAAAGACGTTCTCTTTGCCGATGAGGTTTTCAAATTCCTTGACGAGGGATGCGCTGGGCATGGTTTCCTCCGGATCAGATGGTGAGGGGGGCTGTATGTGGGGGGCCGCGAGGCCCGGATACAGTTCGCACAGGAAAGACGGGGTTCTGGCGACAGCAGCTCCCGGCTGCCCCATAAGGCTCCGCCGGATGTTGAGAATGGAATCCGGCGTGATATTCACCATTACTGTATGTCTGGGGGAAGGTCAAATAGTGAAGGCTTTCACGCGCACCTTTTATCCTGTTGCCGTGCCTCGTTAAGGCCGCTTGACCCCACGCTTTCCGGCCCGTAAGACAGAAGAAAACGGCCCGCGTGCCCCTTTACGGCAACCGGGCCTCCGGGAGGTTTTTCGTATGTTCGCACCGCTTCCCGCTCCGGCGGAAATGTCCGGCTGGGATCGGGCCGCCATTGATTTGGGCCTGCCCGAACTGTTGCTGATGGAAAACGCCTCCCGCGAGGCCATGCATGCGCTGGCGGCCGAGACCGGGCCCGTGCGCGGCAAGCGTGTCCTGCTGTTCATGGGCGGCGGCAACAACGGCGGGGATGCCGCTTGCCTTGCCCGGCATCTGCACGACGGGGGCGCGGAGGTGCTTGTGCTGCATACCCGGCCTTTGGGGGCCTGCCGGGGCGTGACGGGCCAGCATGTGCGGCTGGCCCGGCGCTGCGGGGTGCCCTTTGCCCCGGCTGCGGGCTGGCCCGAAAAGTACCGCAATACGCCGTGGGATGTGTATGCCGACGCTTCCGGCTGCGGGCGGGGCGGCCCGGACATCGTCGTGGACGGGATACTCGGCACGGGCTTTTCCGGCAGCCTCAGGCCGCTGGAATTGGGGCTGGTGGGCCGGATCAACGCGTTGGCGCAGCGGGCTTTCCTTTTTTCGCTGGATATTCCGTCCGGGCTTTCGGGGCTGACCGGGCGCCCCTGCCCCGTCGCCGTGCGCGCGCACGCTACGGTGACCTTTGAGGCGGCGAAGCCCGGCCTTGTCCTGCCGGAAGCCGCGCCGTACACGGGCAGGCTGCACATCCGGCCCATCGGCATCCCTGCGGCGGTGCGGAGGGCGCATCCCGCTTCCTATCAGATGATTACGGACGCCCTTGCCGGAGCCTTCCCGGAAGCCGCTCCGGGGTGGCACAAGGGAACCGCCGGGGCCATTTTGATTGTAGGCGGTTCGGAAGGGCTTACGGGCGCGCCGCATCTGGCGGCACGGGCCGCCCTGCGCGCCGGGGGCGGGCTGATCAGCGTCGCCGCCCCGCACGGCCTGTGCCGGGACATCAAGGCGGACTGCCCGGACATCATGACCCGTGCCCTCGGCCCTGCGGGGAGCGTGCGGTGGAGCCCGGCATTGCTTGAGGAACTTCTGCCGTTCCTGCGCCAGTGCGGGGCGATGGTGCTGGGGCCGGGCATCGGGCGCGGCCCGGAAACGGCGGCGTTCGTGCACTCCCTGCTGGCGTGCCCCTCGCGCCCGTCCGCCGTGGTGGACGCGGACGCGCTGCACGCGCTCGCCATGCACCCTGACGCGCTGTCTTCCCTGCGGGCCTGTGACGTGCTGACCCCGCATCCCGGCGAGGCGGCAACCCTGCTGCATACGACGCCCGCGCTGGTGCAGGCGGATCGTTTCGCGGCGCTGGCGGGGCTGCGGCGTCTGGCCCCTTCCGTGTGGATTCTCAAGGGCGCGGGGACGCTCATCGGCACGGCGGGCCAGCCCGTGACCATCGCCCCCTACGCGGAGCCCAATCTGGCTGTGGGCGGTTCAGGGGACGTGCTCTCAGGTTGCCTCGGCACGCTGATGGCGCAGACCGCCGCGCACCCTTCCGAGGGCTGCGAAAGCTCCAGTTTCCTCGCCGCGTGCATGGGCGTCTATCTCCATGCGCGGGCGGGCAGGCTGCTGCGTGGGGCCTTCCCCAAGCGCGGCAACTCGGCGACGGATATCGCGGAGATGCTGCCCCGTGCGCGATCTTGACGTGCGGGGGATCGAATCCCCTTCGGCAGCTTATTTCGGTGGGGAAGGCTTTTGGAATATGTTGACAAGATAAAGAACGCCGCGCGGAAATGGTGAACTTCCAAGCCACAGGGAAAGCGGTCAAGGGGGATTCGACGAAGGGGAAAGCCTTTGAAGGGAGTGGGGAGGCTTGGAGGGGCGAGGGAAACTTTCTGGAGAAAACTTCCCTCGCCCCTCCGATTTCGTTTTCCTGTTCCTGAAAAAACATCAAGAAGCCCGGCGCCATGAGGTGCCGGGCTTCCTTTCTGTGCTGTCGGCTAAGCCGCGGGCGGCTTAGTTTTCGGACTCTTCAAACTTCTGCTTGAGGAGATCGCCGAGGCTCTGGCCGGCTTCGGGGCCGGAACGGCTGTATTCGCGGGGCTTCTTGCGTTCTTCGTCGTCCTTGAGCTGCTTGATGGAGAGGCCGAGGCGGCGATCTTCAGCGCTGACGTGAATGATCTTGGCCTGGATTTCCTCGCCTTCCTTGTACAGTTCGGCGGGGGTCTTCACCTTCTTGTTGCTCAGTTCGGACACGTGGACGAGGCCTTCGATGCCTTCTTCCACTTCAACGAACAGGCCGAAATCGGTGATGTTCGTGATGATGCCCTTCACGATGCCGCCCACGGGGTAGGCGGTGGGGACGTTGGTCCACGGATCTTCGGTCAACTGCTTGATGCCGAGGGTGAACTTTTCGCTTTCCTGATCCACGGTGAGCACCTTGGCCTGCACGGTGTCGCCGACCTTGAAGAGCTCGTTGGGATGACGGATCTTCTTGGTCAAGCTGATGTCGGACACATGGTTGAGGCCGTCGATGCCGTCTTCGATGCCGATGAACATGCCGAATTCGGTGATGTTCTTGATGACGCCTTCAAGGATGGTGCCTTCGGGGTACTTTTCGCCCACGAGTTCCCACGGGTTCGGCTTGATCTGCTTCATGCCGAGGGAGATGCGCTTCTTCTCAGGATCGACGCCGAGGATGACGACTTCAACTTCGTCGCCCTGGCGGACCATCTGGGAAGGATGGCGGAGCTTGCGGGTCCAAGACATTTCGGAGATATGGACGAGGCCCTCGACGCCGGGTTCCAGCTCGACGAACGCGCCGTAATCAACGAGGTTGGTCACCTTGCCGTTGTGGCGGGAACCTTCGGGGAAGCGGGCGGTGATGTCCTGCCACGGATCGGGCACGAGCTGCTTGAGGCCGAGGGAAACCTTCTGGTTTTCCTTGTCGAAGGAGAGCACCTTGAGTTCGAGATCCTGGCCAAGCGTAACCATTTCGCGGGGATGGCGGATACGCTTCCAAGACATATCGGTGATGTGAAGGAGACCGTCGAGGCCGCCGAGATCCACGAACACGCCGTATTCGGTGATGTTCTTGGCCTTGCCGGTAACGACCTGACCTTCGGCGAGGGTCTGGAGGAGATCCTGACGCTTGGAGTCGCGTTCTTCTTCAAGCAGCACACGGCGGGATACGATGACGTTGCTGCGACGGCGGTTGATCTTCAGCACGCGGAATTCGTATTCCTGGTTCACCAGAGCGTCCATGTCCGGCACGGGGCGCAGATCCACATGGGAACCGGGGAGGAACGCTTCCACGCCGCCCAGATCCACAGTGTAACCGCCCTTGATGCGGCGCATGATACGGCCCTTGATGACGCCGTTCTTTTCCTGCACGTCTTCGAGCTGATCGAAGAGCTGCATCCGCTTTGCTTTTTCAAAGGACAGGGTGATGGTGCCTTCCTGTTCGTACTTGCTGCCTTCCGGAGCAATGGAAAGTCCCTCGTAACAGCCTCCGTTCTCTTCCAGACGGGAAGAAAGGA
>URTO01000115.1 GCA_900550745.1 uncultured Desulfovibrio sp.
CGTTTTGATGTGGAAACCGGTTTCTGGGGGAAGGTCAAACGCCGCGTCCACGCCGTGGAACAGGTCAGCTTCAATCTGTATCCGGGCGAAACCCTCGGCTTGGTGGGTGAGTCCGGCTGCGGCAAATCCACCATAGGCCGTTCGCTGATCGGGCTTGAAACCCCGCGTTCGGGCAGCATCGTCTTTAACGGGCAAGAGCTTACGCAGGTATCCGGGCCTCGGCTGCAAAAACTGCGGCGGAATATCCAGTATGTGTTCCAAGATCCCTATGCGGCTCTGGACCCTCGTCTTACGGTCGGCTTTTCCATTATGGAACCCCTGCTGATCCATAAGGTCTGTTCACGGCAGGAAGCGGAACGCCGGGTTGGGGAACTGCTGGAGCGCGTCGATCTGGACCCCGCAATGGCCGTCCGTTATCCGCATGAGTTCTCCGGCGGGCAGCGCCAGCGCGTCTGCATCGCCCGCGCCTTGGCGATGAACCCGGAAATCATCATTGCCGACGAATCCGTTTCCGCCCTCGACGTGTCCGTACGCGCCCAGATCATCAACCTCCTTTTGGCCCTTCAAAAAGAATTCCGCATCGCCTTCCTCTTTATTTCCCATGATATGGCCGTCATAGAACGCGTCTGCCACCGGGTGGCCGTCATGTACCTTGGGCGGATCGTGGAGCTGGGCTCCCGGCGTGACGTCTTTGAAAACCCGCTGCATCCCTATACCAAACGGCTCATGTCCGCCGTGCCCATCCCGGATCCCTCGCGGCGCACCATGTCGCACACCTTGTTGACGGGAGAAATCCCAAGCCCTGTCCGCCCAGCGGATTATGAGCCCGTGGTGCCCCCCCTGAAGGAAGTAAGCCCCGGACACTTTGTATCCGAAGATCAGGTGGCGAACTGGTTTTAGGGGCACCTGAAGCCCCGCGTTTCAAGAGGGGTTCGCCGGGGAAGGATTTTTCGGCGGAATTCCGCTTTCATGGCGAGCTTAGCCGTCAGGCGGCCTGCCCCCTTTGGGCGAAAGGGCGCTCGTCCAGACATTCAGGATTGTCCGACGTCCCGCAATGGCGCGGGACGCCGTTATCAACCCCGCCGTCAGGCGTATGTGAGGAGTATGTATGTTTTTCTGCAACACATGGAAAAAAGTGCTTATTGCCGCAACGATGGTTGCTGCGTTGTGCGCTCCGCAGGCCCATGCTTCCAAAGACGTGGTGCTTGCCGTCGCTTCGACCCTGACCACCACCGATCCGTGGGACGCCAACGATACGCTGTCCCACGCCTGTGCGAAAACATTCTATGAAGGGCTGTTCGGCTTCAACGAGAAGCTTGAGCTGCGCCCCGTGCTCGCCGAAAGCTACGACGTGTCCCCTGACGGGCTCGTATATACCTTCCATCTGCGCAAGGGCGTGAAGTTCCACGACGGCACCGACTTCAACGCCGAAGCCGTCAAAGTCAACTTCGACCGCGTTACCAACCCGGAAAACAAGCTGAAGCGGTACAGCCTGTATTCCAACATCGCCAAGACCGAAGTGGTCGACGACCTCACCGCCAAGGTCACTTTGAAGACGCCCTTCTCGCCCTTCATCAACCAGCTCGCGCATCCCTCCGCGGTCATGATTTCCCCCACCGCGCTCAAGAAGTACGGCAAGGACATCATGTTCCACCCCGTGGGCACCGGCCCGTACAAGTTCGTGGAATGGAAGCAGACCGACTATCTCAAGGGTGTGAAGAACGAGAACTACTGGCGTCCCGGCTTGCCCAAGATCGATACCATCACTTGGGTGCCCGTTGTGGACAACAATGCCCGCTCCGCGATGATGCGCACCGGCGAAGCCCATTTCACCTTCCCCGTGCCGTATGAACAGGCCGCCGTCCTGGAAAAGGATGAGAACCTCAAGCTCATCGCCGCGCCTTCCATCGTGACGCGCTACCTGAACATGAATATGCTCCAGAAGCCGTTCGACGACATCCGCGTGCGTCAGGCCATCAACTACGCCATCAACAAGGAAGCCCTCGCCAAGGTGGCTTTCAGCGGTTACGCCTTCCCTTCGGAAGGCCCGCTGCCGCAGGGCGTCGACTATGCCATCAAGCTCGGCCCTTGGCCGTACAACCCCAAGAAGGCTAAGGAACTGCTTGCTGAAGCCGGGTATCCCAACGGTTTCACGACCACGCTGTGGTCTGCCTATAACCACACCACCGGCCAGAAGGTGATCCAGTTCATCCAGCAGCAGCTCGCCCAGGTGGGCATCAAGGCCCAGGTTCAGGCTCTGGAAGCCGGCCAGCGCGTGGAAAAGGTGGAAAGCCATCAGGATGCCGCCACCGCGCCCGTCCGCCTGTACTATACCGGCTGGTCCTCCTCCACCGGCGAAGCCGACTGGGGCCTGCGTCCGTTGTTCGCCGGCGATAAGACTCCGCCGTCCATGTACAACATTTCCTACTATAAGAACCCCACGGTGGACGCGAACATCATGAAGGCGCTCGGCACCACCGACCGCGCCGAAAAGACCAAGCTGTACACCGAATTGCAGGAAGAGATCTGGAAGGATACCCCGTGGGCCTTCCTCGTGACCGAAAAGCTGCTCTACGCGACCAGCAAGAAGTTGACCGGCATGTACGTCATGCCTGACGCCAACTACTTCTTTGAAGAAATCGATCTGCAATAATTCCAGTGTCAGGGCCGGGCGTCATGCCCGGCCCGTCATTCCGCCCTTCGGCGAGGTTTCAACGGATGCTCCACTATCTTGTCAAACGCCTTCTTGGGTTGCTGCCCACGCTGTTTCTGGTCGCGGTGATCGTATTCCTGTTCGTACACATGCTTCCCGGCGATCCCGCGCGCCTTGCCGCCGGGCCGGAAGCGGATCAGGTCACCGTGGAGCTGGTCCGCAAGGATCTTGGGCTGGACAAGCCCCTTCCTGAACAGTTCATCACCTATTTCGGCAACATCATTACCAAAGGCGACTTCGGCACCTCCCTGCGCACCAAGCGCCCCGTCAGCGTGGAAATCGGGGAGCGTTTCGCGGCGACCTTCTGGCTCACCGTCTGGAGCATGGTCTGGTCGGTCTTCTTTGGGCTGATCATCGGCATGATTTCAGCCACCAAGCGCAACAAATGGCAGGATCACGCGGGGATGGCGCTCGCCGTTTCCGGGATTTCCTTCCCGACCTTTGCGCTTGGGCTGCTGCTCATGGAAATTTTTTCCGTTTCGCTGGGGTGGCTGCCCACCGTCGGGGCGGACTCGTGGAAACACTACATTTTGCCGTCCATTACGTTGGGGGCGGGCGTCGCCGCGGTCATGGCCCGGTTCACCCGTGCGTCTTTTGTGGAAATCCTCCAGGATGACTATATCCGCACGGCCCGCGCCAAAGGTCTGAGCGAATGGGCGGTCATCGTCAAGCATGGCCTGCGCAATGCGCTCATCCCCGTCGTGACCATGATGGGCCTTCAGTTCGGCTTCCTGCTCGGCGGGTCCATCGTGGTCGAAAAGGTATTCAACTGGCCCGGCCTTGGCCGCCTGCTCGTGGATGCCGTGGAAATGCGGGACTATCCGGTTCTTCAGGCCGAAGTGCTCCTGTTTTCGCTCGAATTCATCCTGATCAACCTGCTGGTGGATATCCTCTATGCCATCATCAACCCGCGAATCTGCTTCAAGTGATATGAACATGCAAAACAACGTATCAGCCGCATCCGGCCCCGCAAAAGTCCGTACCCCGTGGAGCGAATTCTGGCGCAAGTTCAAGCGGCAGCGCATGACGCTGTTCGCGGGCAGCTTCATCGGCCTGTTGGTTCTGATCGCCGTCTTTTGGCCGTGGATCGTGCCCTACGACCCGGAAAACTACTTTGACTACGATATGTTGAACGCTGGCCCCTCGCTCCAGCACTGGTTCGGCGTGGATTCCCTCGGACGCGATATTTTCAGCCGCATCCTTGCGGGCGCGCGCATTTCGCTGGCTGCGGGCTTTTCCTCCGTGCTGGTCGGCGCGGTCGTCGGGACGCTGCTCGGCCTGACCTCCGGCTATTTTGAAGGCTGGTGGGATCGTGTGGTCATGCGGGTTTGCGACGTCCTGTTCGCGTTCCCCGGCATCCTCCTCGCCATCAGCGTCGTTGCGGTTCTCGGCAGCGGCATGGCGAACGTCATCCTCGCCGTGGCGATCTTCAGCATTCCCGCATTCGCCCGTTTGGTGCGCGGCAACACGCTGGCGCTCAAACGCCAGACGTTCGTCGAGGCGGCCCGCAGCCTCGGCGCCGGGCCGATGACGATTATGCTGCGCCACATTTTCCCAGGGACGATCTCGTCCATCGTCGTCTACTTTTCCATGCGTATCGGCACGTCCATCATCACCGCCGCCAGCCTGTCCTTCCTCGGCCTCGGTGCGCAGCCGCCCACGCCTGAGTGGGGGGCGATGCTGAATGAAGCCCGCGCCGATATGGTGGTGGCCCCGCATGTGGCGATTTTCCCAAGCCTCGCCATCTTTTTGACGGTGCTCATGTTCAACCTTTTCGGTGATGGCCTGCGCGACGCGCTTGATCCCAAGATCGATCAGGAATAGCCATGAACGGATTGGATTTCCCCCGCGTCGGGGTTTTGCCGAGCGGCCCGTTGGATGCGATCACGGATGTGGGCGACGTCCGCGTCGGGCATTGCACACTGGATGAAGGGGATGTCCATACCGGTGTGACCGTGGTGCTCCCCAACGATGATCCCCTGATGCGGAAGCCGCTTGCCGCCTGCCGTATATTCAATGGGTTTGGCAAGAGCGTCGGCTTGATGCAGATGGCTGAGCTCGGTTGCCTCGAAACGCCGCTGGCGTTGACCAACACGTTTTCGGTGGGGGCAATCGCCACGGCGCAGATCCGGGCGGCGGTGTCCGCACACCCGGAAGTGGGCCGGGAATGGGCGACGGTCAACCCTTTGGTTCTTGAATGCAACGATGGGTATTTAAACGATATTCAGGCCCTTGCCGTAACTGAAAAACAGTATATCGAAGCGTGTGCCTCGGCTTCCCGCGAATTCATGCAGGGGAGTGTCGGGGCCGGGCGGGGCATGTCCTGCTTCCACCTCAAGGGGGGCATCGGTTCGGCTTCCCGGATAGCGGAGTGCGGAGGGCAGCCCTTCACCGTCGGGGCGCTGGTGCTTTCCAATTTCGGCAAAGCGGAACACTGCCTGCTGGCGGGCCGTCCCGTAGGCCATCTTTTGCGGGAACGGCTGGATCGCATCGGTGCGGAAGCCGCCGCGCTTGCCGCCGTACCGGAAAAGGGCAGCATCATCATGCTGCTGGCGACCGATGCGCCGTTGGATGTCTTGCAGCTTGGGCGGTTGGCGAAGCGGGCCGGGAATGGCCTTGCGCGGACGGGCTCCATTTTCGGGCATGGCAGCGGAGACGTCGCCATTGCCTTTTCTTCCAGCCAACACCTCCCGCAGTCGTCAGAATCCGCCGTGCCGCTTCTTCATGCGCCGGACGGTTGGATGGATCGCCTGTTTCAGGCTGCTGCCGAGGCGACCGAGCAAGCCATTTTCAAAGCCTTGTTTTTTGCGGAACCCTTTACCGGGCGCGACGGGCATAGGCGTCCTTCCATTCGGGAAGTGCTGCCGGAGTGGCGTGACATCGTGCGGGGCTGAGGGGCGCAGCTATCCTTGTTCGGAATACGGAGAACATCATGCGCATTTTGATTTCTGCGGATATTGAAGGCATCAGCGGGGTTATGAGCCCGGAGCAGACCAGCCCCGGATCTGGCGAGTACGAACGGGCGCGGCTCCTCATGACTAGGGAAGTCAATGCCGCCGTCGAAGGGGCATTGGAAGGCGGGGCTGCCGAAATCTGGGTGGCTGACGGGCATGGGCAATACAACAATATCCTGTTGGAAGAACTGCATCCGAGCGCGTGCCTCGTCTCTGGGAAGCCCCGGCTGTTCGGTATGATGGGCGGCCTTGACTGCGGCCCGTGGGATGGGCTTTTCCTGATCGGCTACCACGCGCGCGCCGGAGCTTATGGCGTGCTGGCCCACACCATTAATGGCTCGGCCTTCGCCGAAATCCGCGTCAACGGCGTCCCCGTGGGTGAGTATTACCTGAATGGGTTGTTGGCCGGCGAGTATGATATCCCCGTCCGGCTGATCAGCGGTGACGACAGGCTTGCTGAGGAAGCCGCTTCCGTTTATCCCCATGCGGAGATTGTAACGGTAAAACGGGCACTGGGTACGAGGGCAGCCGTCCATCAGCCGACCGGGGCGGTTCATGAGGCATTACGTGCGGCGGCCCGGAAATCACTGCAAAACATTTCATGCCAGCCGTTCAAGCTCGCCGGGCCGTTCCCGGTACAGGTTTCTACTGTGCGAACCTACCATGCGGATCTTTTCTGTATGCTTCCCGGCACGAAACGGCTGTCTCCGACATGCCTTGAGTTTATCGCGGAGACGCCGTTTGCCATTTCGCGGACACTCAACTGTTTTTCGAGCATGGCGGCCTCAGTGCATTAGCTTGATGGTTAAAACGAACATACGGCGCGCGGTTTTTCCGCGCGTCTTTTTTTGTGGAATGGCG
>URTO01000116.1 GCA_900550745.1 uncultured Desulfovibrio sp.
ATTCCAAGGGAATAACCAATAAAATGCCCCAACCGTAGAGCCGTCAATGGAAAAATGAAAGAAAAGGCTGTGTCATAAAAATGGTTGATGCCTTTTTCCTTGAAGTTCGGAGGGAACAACCGATACAATGTTTCAGCCATAAAGTCCGCCAAGGAAAAACCGGAGAAAAAGGCTGTATTTTCACCGTGCTGTGGGGATGAAACAGCCACGTACCATGACAGAGCCTTCAAAAAGGCCCCTCCCCCGATCCTTTCCCTATGGTTGACTACAACTCGCCGTGGACGGCGAGGCCGTCGAGACGTTCTTTCTGCTTAATCTGCAAGGTACGGAGGCCGACGAGGGCCGCCCAGACGAGCCCGAAACAGGCGACGGCGGCGATGGCGGCGATCTTCATTTCGGGTTCAAGCCCGCCGGACTTGTTGGCGAACACGGCGGGATGGATGGAGCGCCACAGCCGTGCGGACAGGAATACCAGCGGCACGTCCACAAAGGCCACGATGCCGACCACCGCGCACAGGTTCGCCTGACGCTCGCGGGGCATGTCCATCTTGCGCAGGACGAGGTAGCCCGCATAGAGGAACCAGAGGATCAGCGTCGTGGTCAGGCGCGGGTCCCACGTCCACCAGACGCCCCACGAATGGCGCGCCCAGATGGAGCCGGAAACGAGCGCCAGCCCGCTGAGCACCACGCCCACCTCGGCGGCGGCCCCGGCCACGGCGTCCCAGTGGCGGCTGCGCGTTTTGAGGTAGGCCACCCCGGATACACAGACGAGGAAGAAGCTCACAAATGACCACCACGCCAACGGCAGATGCGTGTAAAAGATCTTTTGCACCAGTCCCATCGTCTGCTCGACAGGCGCATACCGATAGATAAGCACCTGACAGGCCGCCATGAGCACGCCGCCGAGCACGGCGCAGGGGAGCATCCATGTGTACCGCATGAGATTATTCGTCTCCTGAAAAGACAAAGGGGAAAAGGACAAGCCCCGCCGCGAGGAACACCGCGTCGAAGGCTGCGGCAATGCCGAGCCACGACTCCACGCCTTCGGGCAGGGCTTCGCTGAGCCCCCCGGCGCAGACGCGGATACCCGCCAGCAGGATGGGGATGATCAGCGGGAAAAGCACGATGGACAGCAGCGATTCCCGCGCGGCCTGCCCTTGCGACAGTGCGCCGAGCAGGGAGCCGAGCGACGCCATGCCGACGTCGGTAAGGACGAGGGCGAGCAGGGCCAGAGGCCAGCCGTCGCCCAGCGACTGCCCAAGGAACACGATGGCCGCCGGAAGGAAAAGGAGCTGCGCCGTCAGGATGATGCACAGCCCCGCCGCAGCCTTGCCGAGCAATACGGACTGGACCGGCGCGGGCAGGAGCAGCAGCCCCGCCCGTGAACCGTTGGCCTCTTCGAGCCCGTACAGCATATTAAAGGATAAGACCTGACAGAAGGCCGAGGACAGCCAGAAGATCGTGGCGGCCCCTTGCCCGCTCATGGTTTCCCCGGTTTCCCGTGACAGACTGAACACGAAGATGAGCAGCAGGCCGAGCAGGAGCGCCTGCACGAGCCCGGCCCCGCGCGAAAGCACGAGGCGCAGATCCTTGCGGGCGATGAGGCAGGCGGCTTTCAGCATACGGCCCCCCCGGTGCGGGCGCCTCCATACCCGGAGGCGGGGCCGCAGTAGCCGATGGTTCTGTTCTCGATGGCGATGATCCGGTCGGCGCGCTTGGCGTCCCCGGCTACATCGTGGGTGATCCAGACGATCCCCGCGCCGCGTTCACGGGCCACGGCGATTTCCCGGTGCAGGATGGCGAGGGAACGCACATCGAGCCCGGTGCCCGGTTCGTCGAGCAGCAGAAGCTGGGGCGACTGGAGGAGGATACGGGCGAGGTTCAGCCGCTGCGCCATCCCGCGCGAGAAGGTTCCGGCCCGTTCTTCGGCAAAGGGGGCCAGCTCCACGCGGGCCAGCGCTTCGGAGAGCGCCTCCTTGTCCGTCGGCTTCCCGTGCATCCCGCTCCAGAACGCAAGGTTCTCAAGTGCGGTCAGGCCCGGATAGATGAACGTGGCGTGCCCAAGGTAGCCGAGCCCGCCGTCTTCGCAAAACCGTTCGACGGTGCCCACGGTGGGGCGGGCCAGCCCGGCCATGATCTTGAGCAGGGTGGTCTTGCCCGCGCCGTTCGCGCCGACCAGCAGCGTGACCGTGCCGGGATGCACCTCAAACGAGATGTTCCTGAGCACGGCGCGGGCGCCGAAGAGTTTTCCGATTCCGGCGAGCTTCAGCAGCATCTCAGTTTTCCCGACCGTTGCGGCGTCTGAAGCTGATGAACGGCAGCAGGCACATCAGGATGCCGCCGATCCACAGCCAGTTGACCAGCGGGTTGGAGCTCAGGCGGAACACGGCCCGGTTCTGCTGATCCACCGCCATAAGGGTCGCATAGAACTCATTGCCCAGCGAAGGGATGACCGCGGCCTCCGCGAACTGCATCTGCCCCCACTTGGCGTAGACGCGGCGCTGCGGGGAGGCGATGCCGATGAGCTTGCCGTCCTTGCGGACTTCCAGCTCGCCCTCAAGGAAGATATAGCCGGCGCCTTCGCCTTCATACAGGTTCTTGAAGGTGACCTCAAACTGGCCGACCTTCACGGTCTCGCCCATAGCCATTGTGGGTTCGGATTCGATTTTGTAGGGGCCGGAAAAGGCGATGCCGAGCGCGATGAGGGCCACACCGATGTGGATGCCGTAGGCGGAAAAGCTCGGAGCGTGGCTGTAGATGGGCCGCTCAAAGAGTTTCAGGCCCATGCTGACCAGCGCGGCGATGCTTGCCGACGCGCCGAGCACGGCGACGGGCAGGGTGTAGCCGATGGCGTACATCGCGGCGGCGGCCCCGATGAAGGTACACACCACGAGGAGGAGCTTGCGCATGTTGCGGACGCCGCCGTTCCAGCCGAGCCACGGGCAGATGCTCAGGATGGCGACCATGGCGGCGAACAGCGGCATACAGACGCGATTGTAGAAGTCGGCGGTCAGGCCCACCGCGCCGCCGTGGTCATGCCCGGCCTCGTCAAGGACGACCTCACGGGCGAGCCCCATGACGGTCTCTTTCCAGAAGGCGGTGAACACGGGCCACATGGTGGCGACGAGGATGATCAGCGAAAGCGCCAGCAGGAGCCACGAGGTCAGGACAAGGAACCCTTCGCGGCTTTCGATCCCGGCCAGTTCGCCCGCATCGGAACGCCGCGCGAGCAGGGCGATCCAGAAGGAAAGGGCGACGGAAATGAGGATGAAGAGGAGCAGCGGGACGCCCACGCCGCCGGAACCGAAGGCATGCACGGACTGCACCACGCCGCTGCGGACAAGGTAGGTGGCGAAGAACGCCGAAACGGTGGTGAGCGCCATAAGGAAGACGTTCACGCCGTGCAGCTTGTTGCGGCGCGTCTGGATGAGCATGGTGTGCAGGGCCGCCGTAGCGATGAGCCACGGGATGAGGGAGGCGTTTTCCACCGGGTCCCATGCCCAGTAGCCGCCCCAGCCGAGCTCCATGTAGGCCCACCAGCCGCCGAGCACGATGCCCGCGGTAAGCATGGCCCACGCCGCCAGCGTGAAGGGCCGGGCCACATCCGTCCATGCCGCCTCATCGGCGTGCCTGCGGCTCAGCGTTTGGGCGAGGGCGAGACAGCCGGGGATCACGAACCCGCCATAGCCGAGGAACAGCAGCGGGGGATGGAAGATCATGCCGGGGTTCTGGAGCAGGGGGTTCAGCCCGTTGCCGTCCTGCGGCACGGCATGGTTCATGAGGAAGGGGTTGTTCCACGTCACGAGGATGAGCCCGAAGAAGCTCATGATGCCGAGGTAAAAGACCCAGTACCAGAGCCGCGTGTCGGGGGTCAGGCCCTTATAGGAGCGGGTGAGCTGGAACAGCCCGCCGCAGATGGCTACGGAGAAAGCCCAGAACAACATGGAGCCGGCCTGTCCCGCCCAGAAGGCCGTAATGCGGTAGAAGAGCGGCAGCAGCCGGTCGGTGTAGCTCGCCACATAGACCAGGGAGAAGTCGTAGCTCGCCAGCGCATATATAAGGATAGCGGACGCGATGACGTAACACCCCGTCAGGCACAGGTTGGCCTTTTCGATGAAGCCGAGGCCCGGAACGGAGGTGCGGCGCTGGGCCTTGCCCGCAGCCGGGGCCGTCCTCGGCCACAGCGATTTGACGGCCCACAGCGCCCCGGCGAGTGCGCAGAGCATGGAGAGCGCGAGAAGGACGAAAGCGAAATAATACATGGAAGCTCCAAGTTGTCCGGGATCTCTTCCCGAAAGAGTGGGCCGCGGTTACGGCTCCGGTACATACAAAAAGCCGCTCCGCCCGCATCACACGGGGCCCGCCGCGCTGGGCGGCAGGCCGGCCGAAGATTCGGGGCAGGGCGGCGTTCAGCCTCTGTTTTCCTTTTGATACTTGGAAGGGCACTTGGTCATGAGCGTTTTGGCCTGAAACGAACCGTCAGGCCGGAGCCCCCCTTCCACAATGACTTCCGCACCGGCCTTGAAGGTGTCCGGGATGGCGCCCGTGTACTCAACCCACAGCGTAGTAGCCTTGTTCTCCTGATCTTCCAGCCGGAACCTGACGTCTCGGCCGGTTTCGGAGCGCGAAAGCCCGTCCTCGGCAACGGTGCCGAAGAGGCGGGCGGCCTTCAGCTTATCGGAGGGGGTGGCAAGCGCTTCGGAGACATTGAGGAAATAGACGCTGTTTTCGGAAAAGCCGGAATACGCAAGATAGCCGACGCCTCCCAAAAACAGGAGAAGCGCTACGAGATAGACGTTCTTGCCGGATTTTTTTGCCATGGTGGTTCCTGTTATGCTTTCCTCCTCACTTCCATCGTGCCGAATACCAGCGGGGAGGGCAAAAGTCAAATCACTTCCGGCTTCAACACGCCTTCCCGCCTGTTGATTTTTCAGCCTTTTTTCCGCCGCCGCGCTTGTTTTTTTCAGCACATGAAGGGCGATTCCCCGGATATTTCATGATGATGCATAAAAACACCTATCAGGAGCGTTTCTTAAAATCTAATCTCCCATTTGATGCATTTATTCATCAATATACCTTTTTTTTGTAGAACAAATGATGCAAATTTAGAACAATACCTTTTTTGCGCAAGCAGTATCGGCGCTTTCGGTACGTGCGGTAATCCATTTCCGGCACAGGAGAAAAAAACTCAAAAATGGACGGAAAACGAATGAAGGCGAGGGAATACACTAAAATGATGGCACAGATTGTGCTCTTTAGGGACAACAAACAGGGGCAACACCAAAGCATCCCAAGGAGCATTCATGAAAACCACAGAACAGATTGAACACGATAAAAACCTTCGCCGCGTCGTTGTTTCCTCACTCGTAGGGGCCGTTATAGAGTGGTATGACTTCTTCCTGTACGGCGTTGTCGCGGGGCTTATCTTCAATCATCTTTATTTCCCCGAATTTGACGACCGTATCGGAACCATGCTGGCATTCGCCACCTTCGCGGTGGGTTTTGTGGCCCGGCCTTTGGGCGGCCTCGTGTTTGGGCATTTCGGCGACAAAATCGGCCGCAAAAAGGTGCTGGTGCTTACCCTGATGATCATGGGGACGGGAACCGTAGCCATCGGGTGCATCCCTTCCTATGCCAGCATCGGGATTTGGGCCCCGATCCTGCTCATTTTGTGCCGTGTTGCGCAAGGCCTCGGGCTCGGCGGCGAATGGGGCGGCGCCGTGCTGATGTCTTTCGAGTCGGCTCCCGCGCACAAGCGCGCTTTTTATGCCAGCCTGCCGCAGATAGGGCTTTCCCTCGGCCTGCTGCTGGCTTCCGGCGTCATCGGCTTTTTCTCCGCGGTGCTTTCCAACGAATCCTTCATCAGTTGGGGGTGGCGCATCGCATTCATTATGAGCGCCGGGCTGCTGTTCGTCGGTTCCTATATCCGTTCCTCCGTGCATGAAACCAAGGACTTCTCGGAAGCCAAGGCCAAGATGCCGGAAGTGAAGTACCCCCTGCTCGACGCTTTCAAGCGTTACCCCAAGATGATGGTGGCCTGTATGGGTGCCCGTCTCATCGACGGCGTGGCCTTCAACACTTTTGCGGTGTTCTCCTTGAGCTACCTGACCCAGACCCGCGGGCTTGAGCGTTCCTCCGCGCTCGCGGTGGTCATGATCGCCTCTGTGGTCATGTCTTTCTTCATCCCCTTCTGGGGCTATGTCGCCGACCGTATCGGCAAGGCCCGCGTGTTCGGTTTTTGCGCCCTGCTGCTCGGCATCCTTGGTTTCCCGGCTTTCTGGGTGTTCCATAATTATTCCGACAACTATCTTTACGTCTGCCTCGCCCTGGCCCTGCCGTTCGGCGTAGTGTACGCCGCCGTGTTCGGGACCATGTCGAGCCTTTTCTCCGACAGCTTCGATCCCTCCGTCCGCTATTCCGCCATTTCCCCGACTTGCTGACCGCTATCGAGAACTTGCCCGCTAATCCTCGTGTGACGGGTGGAGTGACCAAGACCGTTGC
>URTO01000117.1 GCA_900550745.1 uncultured Desulfovibrio sp.
ATATAGGACAAGTTGGCCGCCGGCCTCACGTGCGATGACGTTGGTCTTGCGGATGGTATCCAGCAGTCGTGTCTTACCGTGGTCGACGTGGCCCATGACGGTAACGACCGGCGGGCGAGGCTTGAGATCCTCGTCATCCTGCAGTTCTTCCTCGTCAAGGTTGATGTCGAACTGCTGGAGCAGTTCCTTGGCCTTTTCGGGATGCGCACCAGCCAAGTTGTTCAACTGGAACGGATCAACCCGCCTGTCGTAGAGTTCGTCCTGTTCGGGAACCGTCACTTCGGCCCCCTGAACGCACGTCCACATTTCCTCTTTCATTTCCAGCTCGGCGGACTGACGGCCAGCGTTGCCGCCCTTGCCCGATCCGTCATAGAAAAGACGGTTCATCTCGTCGGTATCAATATCGTTCTTGAGCCAATGGATATACGACCAATCCTTGGTGATGAGCGACCATGACATGCCGTAATAACCGGCAATCGCGACCTCGCGCACGGTATCCGTCTCCCCGCGCATGACCGGGAACAGGCTGATGCCGTGCATCTCATCCGCGCCGTAGGTCTGGATGCCTTCGTGCCCGGCTTCGGAAAGAGCGGATTGCCCGTAGCCGAGCGCATCCATCATGGTCGCCGTGACATCCACATTCTGGACGAAACTTTCGATCCGCTTCCCACCTTCAAGGCCAGGAACATGGATGAGCAAAGGAACATGAACCAGTTCCTCGTAAGGCCAAGGACGGCACTTGCGCATGATGCCGTGCCCATGTTCGCCGTTGCCCATGGGCTGGCCGTGATCCGAGGTGATAATCACCATCGTCTCATCCCAGAGGCCCTGCTCGCGGATAGAATCAAGCAGATTGCCGATCCACTTATCCACAAGCTCCACTTTTTCCATGTACAGGGCGCGGATATGGGCACACTCCTCTTCCGTCATCACTCCCTTGACTTCAGTCCACGGGGCCAGGATCATCGGATTGCCCTGATAGTCCGGGTCATGCGGACACGGTTTCCCTTCCCAGACGGACGGCGGATCCCAAGGCTCATGGGGATCGAACGAATCCACCCACAACAGGAAAGGCCGCTTCGGATCGCGTTTGCGCCGCAGCCAGTCGTCGGCTTCCCGTGCGACGATGCTGACATAGTTGTCAGCGTCCGACTTCCAGAACTGACGCTGCTTGAGGTAGCATTCGGCCTCCCGGATCAGGGACTGCGACGAACTGTCGTATTCGCCGTCCTCATTCTTGTGCAACATGCCGGGCGAAAGATAATCCTCAGCCTTCACAGCGGGATCCAGAGGCACATTATGGAACGTCTCGTGATCCAGTTCATGCCCGTTGCAGAACTTTACATAGTCGAACCCCCGCGAATAGCCGTACTTGGGCAGGCGCATGGGCGGCGTATCATACACCAGAGCCGTCTGCACCTCCCGGCACCAGAGCATGTCGGTCAGGCTGGTATCATTCAGATCCAACGGCTTCCACCCGGCATAGGGCAAGGTGAAACGCCCGGTCATGAGCGCCCTGCGGACGGGAATCGTGGGGAGCCCTTCGCTATAGGCGTTCTCGAACAGGTACCCCTGTCTGGCGAAGCGATCCAGATTGGGCGTTTTCACTTTCGTGTTGCCGTAGCATCCCAAATAATTGAACTGGAGTGTGTCCAGCATAATGAAAACCACATTCTTGATGGGAGACATGCTGTCCTCTCTAGGCTTTTCTGCGGCCATGAACCGGCGTGCCGTTCAAACGCCAAATGCCGAAGCCGGTCAGGGCGCACAGGATGGAAAAAATGGGGACGAACCAATTCAAAAACGCATACGGCACGAAGTCGAACGCGCTGACGCCAAGCACGCCCGCGATGTAAAACGCGTGGACGCTCCACGGAACCAGCGGGCAGCCGATAGTCCCGGCGTCCTCGCAGGTACGCGACAGCACCAACGGGCTGATGTCGGCCTTCTTGAACGAATCGAGGAAGGCGCGGCCGGGCACGATGACCGCCAACATCTGGCTGCCCGTGCCGAAGTTGATGATGTAAGCCGCAGCCAGCACTGAAGCAACCAGACGGACGACGGAGCGGGCCCCCTTCAATACCGCATCGAGCAAGACTTCAAGTACGCGGGAGCGTTCCAGAATGCCGCCAAAGGCCATGCCGGAGCACAACAGCAAAACCGTAGGCATGATGCTGAGCAGGCCGCCGCGGGACAACAGCGGATCAAGCTGCTTGATGCCGGTCTTGGAAACGTAGCCGGAGGTCATCATCTTGGCGAGTTCGTTGAAGGCTACACCCTCATACACAGCGATGGCCACGGCACTGAGCAGGCACACCGCCATGACCGGCAGAACCGGGAAACGCTTGTATGCCAAGACGATCATCAGGATGGGGGGGATGAACGCCACAAAATCCAGACTGAAATTCGCTTCAAGGCCGCTGAGGATCGCGTTGAGGCTTTCCAGCGAAGCGGACTGCTCCTGCGCAAAGGAAAAACCAAGCACGGCATATACGATCCCCGCCGCAACGAACGCCGGAACCGTCGTCCAGAGCATGGACAGGATATGATCGAAAAGCGGCACCTCACAGACGGAGGCAGTAATGTTGGTCGAGTCGGATACAGGGGACATCTTGTCGCCGATGTACGCGCCGGAAACGATGGCCCCAACCGTCATGGCCGGAGGATAACCAAGCGCCTGCCCGACGCCGAGCAGCGCCACGCCGATGGTTCCCATCGTACCGAACGAAGTGCCCGTGGCGATGGAGGCCACCGAACACAACACCATGGCGGACAAGAGGAAATGTTCAGGCGCAATCAGTTTCAAGCCCCAATAAATGATGGCGGGAATGGTTCCTGAAGCAAGCCACGCCGCGATGATCATGCCCACCAGCGCAAGGATGGCGATGGCGATCTGGATGCGCCCGAGCGCCTCAAACATCCCTTCCTGCAAGTCTTCCCAACGATATCCCGTCTTCAGCCCCATGAGGCCTGCCAGCGCCACGGCACCGATGAGCGGCAGCACGGGAGGCCGCACCCCAACAATGAGCGTACCATACAGGATCATCGCCACAGGTAACGCCAATGACAGGATCGCCCACCCTAAAGAAGGCTTCTTCCCTTTCGTCTCCATTCCATACTCCTCTCCACTGTCTTCCGCCCGTCCCACTCAGGAACGGTTACCGGCGAGCGCATCGCGCTCCGAAGTCTTTGTCGTTCTCACAAGTATGACCCGCCCTTTACCAAAAGACAACTGACGTTCCGCCCCTTTTCCCGCAAAAACGGCAAAAAAAAGCCCCCTCATAAGGGAGCCTGTCATTTACGATGTCCACCGAGCTTTTTTCCAGTCGGCATACGCCGAAAGAAGCAAGTTCAAATGGCGCGGGATCTGCACTTTCAGGTTGTATTCTTCCACAATGCGCTGACGGGCAGCCGCGCGCACGGGGCCCATGGCATCAGATCTGGCCAACAATTCCGCCGTGATATCGGCAAGCATGCCGTAATCCCAGAAGTCGCACAGGAATCCATTCTCGCCGTGCCGAACCACTTCCCGGACGGGTTCCGTATCCGAACTCACCAGCAGGCAGCCGCAGCTCATGGATTCAAACAACCCCGCCGAAAGCGCGAACGGCGCCGTAAAATACACATGCACCGTGGAAGCGCGCAGCAGCAGCCGATACTCTTCGTAAGGACGGAACCCTACAAAATGGACACGCCGGGGATCGACGGGTACCTCTTCCCGAAGGCGTTCCAGCGAAACGGCCTGGTCGCTCCCCTGCCGCTCCGACGCCATAATCAACACATGACACTCAGGGCGTGCCGCCAGCAATCGGGGCAAGCTCCTATAAAACTGGGGGAAACCGCGAAAAGGCTCCAGCCCCCGGCCCGAAAACGTCACCAGCTCCTTGACAGTGGAGAGATCGCAACCTTCGATGCGGAAACGCTCAGGTTTCGGGGAAAAGAAATCCGTGTCCACACCCTCGTGGACTACGTGAATATGCTTTGCAATCTGCTGCGGATACTGCTTTTTTTGCCAGCTTGTGGCCGTGACTGCAAGATCACATTCCGCCAGCGCATTGAGCTGGCAAAGGTTACGGACGCGGCTCTGGGCAAACTCCACGGCGGGCCGGGGTGCCCCTTGCGTGAAAAAGGTATAATTGGCTCCTTTCGTGTAATACCATTCCGCATACACGGCATGGAACGCCTGAGGGAAAATATCCTGCACGAAAAAGCTGCATCCCCACCGGGGATGGGCATAGACGATATCCGGCTCAAAGCCGCTCTGCTGCAACCTTAACAGCGCATTGGCGAAACGTGAGCCGTAACGCATCATCTGCATCAATTCCCGCTCGGCCCTATCCTCCGACATGACCGGCTGGACACCGGAAACCGTCAGATTCCGAACGCCGGGAATCCGCACATCCCTCCTGCTCCGCTCCGAAAGGAACACGACTTCGTTGCCGGGAAGCCCACCCAAGCGCGCCGCCAGATACCGAAACGGCCCCGGAAACGTATGATGCAGAAAAAGGATGCGCATATCCCACCGATCCTTCGTTATCACTCCATCAGACGTTTTCGTCTGCAAGGCTTCTGACGAACTTTTCCCCCGCAGGCGTCTTCAAATATTCACGCAACGCATGTACCACATGCTGATCATACTTCGCCGATTCGGATTCCAGAATATGCAGGGCCACGTCCACGGACTTGGCGTTGCGGTACGAACGGGGCCGGATCAGGGCGCAGAACGTATTCGCAACCGACAGAATGCGGCCATGAATGCTGATCTCGTCCCCATGCAGCTTTTCGGGATACCCGGAACCGTCCAAAAACTCGTTCATCTGGGAAATGGCTTCCACGACGGGCAGCTCAAAATTGATGTTCTTCAAGGTGTCCCGAGCATATTCCACATGCCGCTCCATCGCCTGACGCTCTTCCGGCGTGAAGGCGCCGGGCTTCGTCAGCAGCTCACGGGGCAACTGCATCTTGCCGATCTGCGACAGGCTGGCCGCCGTGCGGACGGTGCTCTCGTCTTCCTCGCTGAGGCCGAGGGTCTTGACCAAATCGCCGCCCAAGTTCGCCATATACGAGGACTGTCCGCCCAAGTACGGGTCAACGGCTTCGATAGCGTGCATGAATGCGGCGATGGTCTGCCGCTCCATACGCTGGTTTCGCTCCTGCGCGTCGACAAGCTGCGTAATGTCGCGGAACACCGAAACCGTCCCCGTGATTACCCCGCTTTCATTGCGGTACGGTGAACATGTGATCTGATAATGGTACTTCTTTGACTGCAGCCACATCACGTCCTTGAACATGAAAGATTGCCCGCTTTGAATGGCCACGTCCAACTGCTTATACAGCCGCAAAGCGGTATCGTAGCCAAAAATCGCCGCGCAATCCATGCCTACAAGCTCTTCATCGGAACGCCCGACCATATGCGCGAACGCTTGGTTGGCATACTGAACCATGCCGCCCTTGTCGGTCAGGACGATGCCGTCCACAAGCGCGCTGTTGATGCCGTCGAGGAGCTGCTTCTGCTGGTTGGAAATCTGATACAACTGGAGCAGTTCGGCGCTTACATTCCGGGCGTTGCGTCCCACGAGCCACCACCAGACGGCCAACAGAGCCAGCAGCACGACCACAACCGCAATGACCGCCCATATGACAATCGCATTGCGCTGCGACAGGAAGGGCTTGAGCGCGGCTGCCACCGGCACTTCCTGCACGACCAGCCACGGCAGTTCGGGAACCTTCACGCCGATGCTGTATACCGCTTCATGAGAGCCGGACGCCCCTTTCCTGATCCCGAACGGCAGGCTGTCGTTCTGCCCCAGCTGCCAGCCGGGCAGGTTCTGGATATCCGCGGACAAGGGGAGAAGATCCTGCAACTTGTCCCCGACGATCTGGAAAACATGGGTAACGCCGAACGAGCCCTCACCCTTCACGGCATCAATGGTTTCGCCAAGACGGGAAGACACCATCAGGGACAGCAGGAGCGTAGCCACCGGCTTTTCCGATCGGCCTTCAACATACTGGGGGGCGAAGATGGGAACAACCAGATCAAGAACCAGCCCATTGCTTGTCTTGCGTACGGGCAGGATGCCCAGCTTGCCCGACTCGACCGTCTTTCGGATGCCCTGCTGCTGTTCCAGCGAGAGCGCCGGGGGCGTGACGTCCGTGGAAAGGTACGTCTGGGCGTCCGTGTTAGTGATACGAGCGCGCAGGAACCCGGAATAAGAGATGAATTCCTGCAGAAGGTTCTTCATGAGCGGAAGCTGAGAGGCCAACTGCGACAGATCATCAATCCCAGAGGAGCTGTCGCCGGAGGCATTCAGGAGCGTGGAGAGATCATTGCCAAGCCCATTGACTTCCGACGCGAACAGCCGGAAAAGATCCGCGCTGATCAGACGGTTGGCCTGATTCTGCATGGAATTGAACCAAAGCGAAAGCGCACTGGCCTTATTCTGGGCCGTAAACTGCAGACGG
>URTO01000118.1 GCA_900550745.1 uncultured Desulfovibrio sp.
GAAAATGGTTGATGTTTTTTCCTTGAAACTCCAAAGGGATAACCGGAAAAATGCCTTAGCCGTGGCTCCCGCCAAGGGGAAGACCTGAGAAAAAGGCTGTATTTTCACCATACTGTGGAGATGAAACAACCACATACTAACAGAGACTTTCTTTTCATAACGAGGAAAGGCGAAGGTTTTCCCCCTTCGTCTTTCTTGTTTTGCAATGGTTCTGCCGCAGCAAAAGGCAGCCCCGTAATTGTATGTACTGCAAGAGCAGGATAGTTGGTTGGCAATTCTTGAGGCCAGCTAGTAGTCCTTCCGGCAGACGGCGTAATAGGCGTATTCGACGAGCGAATTGATGTCGTAGACGGGCAGGTTGACGGCGCGCTGGATGGGCGCGGAGAAGGCGGAGAGATCGGTGCATTCGAGCACGAGGGCGTCGAGCGCCTTTTCCTGCGCGAACGCGGCGGCGGAGCCCACGATTTCGGCTTCGAGGCGTTCCATGTCGAAGTCGTGGCGCTTGCCTTCGATGATGGTTTCCCAGAATTCGGGGTTGCCTTCCATGCCCCGGATGTGCACCGACTCCATCGGCGTCGCGCAGTTGGCGAAATGGGCGGGCGTCAGCGCCTGGCGGCTGGCGGTGAGGACGCCGATGCTGGCCTTTTCGCCGTGCATGAGGCGCACCAGCGGAAGCTGGAGCAGGCTCGACAGGAAAACCGGGATGTGCAGCTCGGCGGCGATTTGGTTCTGGAAGCGGGCCATGAAGCCGCAGCTTCCGGTAATGGCCTGCACGCCGTCGGCCTCAAGCTCTTTCGCGGCCTGAATGAACGGTTCCAGCAGATCCGGCGTGGGATTGAACAGCAGGCGCGGGATGTCCACGCCCCGGATGACCCGCGTTACCGTCGGGAAGCGGTACGTCAATGGGTTGCGCATGTGCCCGCGCGGTTTCGGGAACAGCGATTCGAGGCACAAGATGCCGATGGGCATGTCGTAATACAGCTTACCACCTTTCATGTTCGCTCCTTTTCGGTTGGCATACGGCGGGCAGCCCGCCGTATGCGTATTCGTGAAAAGCCGTTTCCACCGGGCGCGATTCCCGCGCCGTTCCCTCGCCTCCTTCTGCCGGGGGCAAACCTTTGGACGGAGATCCGCCGAAGGGAAAGCCGCTGGAGATGGAGGTTGGGGGGAGCGGTTGGGAGGAGGTTTTTGGGGGAAGAGCGCCGCCCCCCTCTCAACCGAATTTTTCCTGTCAGTTTTTCTTGTTCATTTCCGCAATCCACTGGACGATGCCGGTGAGCACCCATACGCCGCAGGCGATGTTCAGGATGAAGGACGCATAGATCAGATATTTCGTGAATTCGAGCATGAGAGTCTCCTTGCGGGCTTACAGGGCTTCGGGGGCGTAAATGCCCGTCGAGGGGGCGCGGTGCTTCGTCATCTGGTGGATGACGAACAGCGTCAGGCAGTTGAGGCCGATGCCGATGAGGTTGGCGGGGATGCCGAAGGGCTCGCCGAGCATCTTGTCGCTCCACAGGAAGCAGCTCACGACGCCGATGGTCACGGCGGGGGCCCCGGCGTAGGGCGACACCTTGCCCCAGAGCAGCCCGGCCAGCAGCGGCGGGATGATCGCCGAAGGCCACAGCTTGAAGATGTAGATCATCAGGCCGAACACGTCCTGGAACAGGATGGCGACGCCGATGGAAACGCCGCCCACGAGCAGGGTGGACATGCGGGACTGGCGCAGCATCTGATCCTGCGTGGCTTTGGGGTTGATGAACTTGTTGTAGATGTCGCGGGTGTACACGACGCAGGCGGTGTTGATGAAGGCCGCGCCGGAGGACATGACGGCGGCGAGCAGGGCCGCCAGCACAAGGCCGGTCACGCCGATGGGCAGCACGTCGCGGATAAGGTTGGTGAAGGCGAGGTCGGGCTTGACGTCTGGCTGGAGCGCCATGGAAGCGAGGCCGATCCCGGCGGTGGTGGCGAGGAAGAAGATCCAGTGGACGGAGAAGATCAGCACCCCGGCCTTGCTGTCCTTGGCGGATTTGGTGGAGGCGTAGCGCTGGATGAAGTACGGCGCGCAGAATTCCCCGAACAGGAAGCTCAGGAACAGGCCCGCGAACTGGATCGGCCCCCAGCCTGAGAACACCTTCAGGTTGTCTTCATAGCGGGGCATGCTGTTGAGGGTCGCCATCATGGAATCGAAGCCGCCGAGATGGTCGATGGCGAGATACCCGCACAGGCTCACGCCGATGATAATGATCACATACTGCACGGCGTCGGTCATGGTCACGGCGAGCATGCCGCCCGACCACGTATAGGCCAGCGTGATGATGGAGGAAATGAGCGCCGCCGGGATGAGGTCTATGCCCACGGCGGTCTGGAGGATGGCGCCCATCGCCAGGATCTGCACCCCGTACAGCCCAAGGCAGAAGAAAAAGCATACGATGCTGGAAACGAGCCGCCCCGCGCGCCCGTAATACAGCCCGAAGAGGTCGCCCACGCTGTAGACGTTCTTGATGTTGTGCACGCGCCCGGCGATGTACAGGCCGGAGAAGATCTGGTTGATCACCACGCCGACAAGCCCGGCGAAGACCACGATGCCCGTGGTGTGCATGAACGAGACGCGCCCGATGGTCGCGCCGCCCCCGCACAGGGTCGCCGCGATGGCCGCAAAGAAGATGGACATGGGGAGGCCGCGCCCGGCGACGGCGTAATCGTCAAAGTTGGTGACTTTCTTCATGGCCCAGTAGCCGATGTAGACCACGACGAAGAAATACAGGATGATGATCGCGTAATCCAGCCAATGGATGGTCATGGGATGCTCCTAGACGCAGGCCGAGCGGCGCTGCTTGATACGGAAAGGCCCTGTCATGGAATGTGGTTGTTTCATCTCCACAATGCAATGAAAAGAAAGGCTTTTTCTCTCGTTTTCCCGTTGACGGATTCTCTGGTTGGGGATTTTGCCGGTTATTCCCTTGGCATTGAGAGAAATAAAGCGTCAGCCATTTCCTATGGCACGGCCTACGGAAAAAGGGGAATGGAATCCTCAGCAGACATGGCAGGATACGCGAACGGGTGGAGCGGCGGGGAGAGGGAGCAGGCCGCGTATGTCGGTATGGCGCGGCAGCCGATGGTTTTGGAGCCGGAGGCGGACGGCCCGGAACAGGTGGGGCCACAGGATGACGAGAAGGAGCGGGAACAGGCTTTCCCAGCTTTGCGGGTTTTTGTTCGACGTTTCGGGGGTCGGCGCGGCGAGGGCGGGATCATCCGGGGCGAGGTGTGGGCTTTCCGCTTGCGGCAGCAGTTCGAGGCTGGCGATGCTCCCCGCTTCGGCTACCCTCGGCGCGGCATTGAGCGACGCCGCGCACAGGCAGACGATATAGCCGACAGCAAGCACAAGGCAAAGTCCTTGCCGGCAGAGGAGGGAAAGGGAAAGCCGCATAGGTAATTTTCCGTGGCCCCCTCCCCGGACGTCGGGAAGGGGGCGGGCCCGTTTAGCCGGGCAGGTTGAGGTTGCAGTAGTTTTCGAGGCTGACCGGGCGGAAGGGCTGGCGGACTTGCAGGCAGCCCACGGCGTCGGGGGCCTTGGACTGGGCGGCGGCGGTGATTTCCGCGAGCGCGGGCCCGCACATGCGGCCTTGGCACTGGCCCATGCCGCAGCGGGTGAAGCGCTTGACTTCGTTGACGTCGCGGAAGCCTTCGGCCACGGCCTTGCGGATGTCCCCGGCGGTGACGCATTCGCAGCGGCAGACCAGCGTTTCGTCCGGGACATTGAAGATCGCCGGGTTGGGCGCGAACACGTAGCGCAGGAACCCGCGCGCGACGCGCATGGCGCGGAGCCGCCTGCGGGCCGGGCCGCTGCGGTGGGCGGCTTCGGCGTCGCTGATGACGCCGAGGCGCCGGGCGATCTCCACCCCGGCGATGGTGCCCTTGAGCATGCTCGCGTCGCCGCCGTGGACATAGGTTCCGTCACCGGCGATGGAGATGCCGTCCACGCTGGTGCGTCCGTTTTCATCGACGACGGGATGCCAGTACCGCTGGACGCCGTCCCATGCGTGCTCGGCGTTCAGGGAATTGAGGATGTGCGTGCGCGGGATGATGCCCTCGTGCCGCAGCAGGGTGGAGGCGTTGATTTCGTGGGTCTTGCCGCCCGCGTCGTAGACGACCTTTTCCAGCTGATCGGAACCCACGGCGCGGATATTGGTGACGTTGCGGATGATCGGCACCTTGCCCTTGAGCACGCGCAGGGCCATCCTGATGCCCTTGGCGACATAGGGCATGTCAAGCACGCCTGCGGGCATGAGGCCGCCCGCCATGATGCGGCGGGACCACCAGCCGGTGTCGAGCCACGCGGCGATGGGCACGCCCGCGTCGAGCAGGTGCCCGGCAAGCAGGAGCAGCAGGGGGCCGTTGCCCGCAAGGACGACCGGGGCGTTCTTGTCGGCGGAGAGCGTACCGCCGGAGCGCAGCAGGATGTCGGCCCCGCCCGCGCCCATGACGCCGGGCAGCGTCCAGCCGGGGAAGGGGACGGGCCGTTCCATACCGCCGGGGGCGATGATGATGTGCGAAGCGGTCAGTTCTTCGGCCTTGCCGTTCATGGTGCACGAGACCCGGTGCGGCTCAAGGCCCCAGACGGTTGCGCCGGGGTAGTAGGTCGCGCCGGATTCGCGGAAGCGCCTTACCAGCTCAAGCCCTGCGGCGCGTTCCTTGGGATCGAGCAGGGCTTGCGCCATCGGGGTTTCGATGTTGCGGAAAAGCTGCCCGCCGGGGGCCGCCTGTTCGTCGACAAGGGTTACGTCCAGCCCGCAGGAGCGCGCGGCGCAGGCTGCGGAAAGCCCGGCGGGGCCCGCCCCGATGACGATGAGATCCATGTTTCTGTCCATTATTCGGCCTCCCCGGAAAGTTGGCGCCTCACGGTCATGCCTTCCCGCACGGTGACGAGGCAGGATTGGACATCCGGTTCGCCGTCGATTTCCATAAGGCATTCAAAGCACACGCCCATGAGGCAGTACGGGGCGCGGGCGCTGCCGTCCACGGGATGCTTGCAGGTGTGCCCGGCATGGGCATGTCCGAGCACGGCGGCGGCGACGCTGATCCCGGCGGGGACTTCCATCGGCTGCCCGTCGAAGGTGATATGAACGGTTGGTTCGTTTTGCATGGCGTAGTCCTTTTCAGCACGAATAGCCGAAGCGTTTGAGGGTCATGCCCTGCGCGGTTTCGGGCAGTTCGCCGCCGAGGATGAAATCGGGGAGCAGGCGGGTATGGGCCGCGGCCATGGTCACGGCGCTGTGGGTATTGACGAGGGTCACGTTGGGATGCCCCGGCAGGCGGCTGTAGATCGCCATGTTGTCTTCGGGCATGACGCGCAGCCCGGCCCATGTGCGGATGAGCCGCTTCTTGCCGAGTTCGGGCCAGACGCGGATGGCCCACTTGCCTTCGGAGGCCACGGCGGAGGGCACGACCTGCGTGTGGTGCCCGGCCTTCTCGTGGCGGAAGCCGATGATGGTCGTGCCGCCGAAGGTCTGGGTGACGCCGAGCACCGGGATGGGCATGACGAAAGGCATGCGTTCGACGAGCAGCACCTGCCCCTTGTCCGGGTAGACGGGCAGCGTGGGCATGGCGAACTGGACGAAGCGGCGGTTGGACAGCCCGGCGGCGAGCACGAGCTTTTGGCAGTCGAAAGTTCCGTCCTTTGTGGTGACGCGGTAGCCGCCCGCATGGGGCTTCACGTCGAACACCAGCGTCTGGCGGTAGTCCACGCCGACGCGGGGCAGGGCCGCACGGAAGGCGCGCAGCAGGGACAGGGGATCGACCACGCCGTCCTCTTCGCACCACGCCGCGCCGCAGACTTCGGGGCCCCAGCCGATTTTGGGCAGCTTCTTCTCAAGCTCGGCGCGGCCGATCATGTTGCCCTTGTATTCGCCGAGGGCCTCGCGCAGCTTTTCGATGTAGTCGCCGCGCTTTTGGTAGTCCTCTTCGCTCAGGACGGGGATGATGCCGCCGGTGTAGTTCACCGGGATCGCATGGCCTGAAACTTCCTCAAGCTCCTTGGTCAGCGCCGGGTACAGCCGCGAGGAGACGAAGCCCCATTTCGCATAGTTGGGCAGGTGCAGGAATTTCGACTGGCACCAGATCAGCCCTACGTTGGTACGCGACGCCTTATTGGTATCGGTCGGCGCGTCCAGCACGGCCACTTTCCGGCCCTTGCCGGAAAGCCCGTATGCCAGCGCGGCGCCCGATATGCCACAGCCTACGATGATGATGTCTTGTTCTGTCGTGCTCATGGGAGAATGCCTCCGGCGGCCGGGCTGCCGCCCGGACCTGCCCGGGGGGAATGATTCCCCCCGGACCCCCTCAGCGCGGCGTGGGCCACGGCTGCGCCGCGTCCCCCGCCGC
>URTO01000119.1 GCA_900550745.1 uncultured Desulfovibrio sp.
GCTCTTCCTTTCCAGTTGGAATCTTGTATCAACCACAAACTTAAACAGAGCCAACCGATAAAAGGCCCCAGCCATGAATCCCGCCAACGGAAAACCGGAGAAAAGCTGTACTTTCACTATATTGTGGAGATAAAGCAGCTACATCCCCTATGGCAGAGCCTTTCAAAAAAACACCAGAAAAGTGAACGAATTGCCGAGATCCCAAGGCTCCCGCCCACAGGGGATGCCGGCGGCCTTGGCGGTCATGGCGGCGGCTTTCAGTTTCCAGAGAGAAGGGGAAGCGTACCCTGCGGCAATACACCGCCGCAAGAGGAAACCGCTTTCCCGCATACACCTTCATATGGCGGGGCTTGCGGCTTTTCCGGTGCCCATTGCAAGGAGTTTTTGATGCAGCTTTCCGCGTTCCCTTTTTCAACCATCCTTTTCGACCTTGACGGCACGCTTGTGGACAGCGCGCCGGACGTTCTCGAAGCCATTGCCGCAGTCCTGCGTGATGCGGGCGATCCTGTCCCTCGGATGGAGCTCTCCATCATCGGCCCCCCGCTGGAAGGCATTTTCCGCGAAGTCTGCCCGGATGCCGACGACGCGAAAATAGCCCGCCATGTGGCCGCATTCCGTGACCTCTATTTTGGCGGCACCTTCCCCCAAAGCACCCCCTACCCCGGCATTTTCACGCTGCTTGAACGCTTGCGGGCCAAAGGCTGCCGCCTGTTCGTCGCCACGCACAAGCCGGAGGCCGCCGCCCAGAGGATGCTTACGCTCAAGGGGTTCATGCCCTTCCTCGAAGGCGTCGGCTGCACGGACTCCCTGCCGGGCCGCCAGCTTTGCAAAAAAGAGATTATCCGCCTCCTTATGGAGCGCCATACCCTCGATCCCGCTTCAATGGCCATGGTGGGGGATACGGCCCTCGACATCAGGGGAGGCAACGAACAGGGCATAGCCACCATCGCCGCCCTGTACGGCTACGGCGACAAAACGAAACTCCTCGCCGAGCGCCCGCGCTATCTGACCGACGACCCGGAATGGCATACGCTCCGCAAAGCCGAATAGCCCCGGCAAAACAGAGAAGCCGTCCTTTTCCCGTTCAGAGAAAGGACGGCTTTTACCATTACAATGTACGGCCCTGCCCGGCTCCGGCAAGTGCCGGTTTGAAGGGGAAACGGGGCGTGCAAGGATTTCCAGAGCCGCCACCGGCCCCTCGGCGCCTTCCGTTACCGATGCAGCACCCCGGCATGGAACGCCGCATGCAGGGGAAGCTCATCAAGCCAATACGTCCAATCATGGAGGCCGGGCGCCTCGCGGTACTGATAGGAGAACCCGCCCCGGCGGAGCGTATCCCGAAAGGCGCGGTTCTCAGGCACGACATACGCGTCCTGCTGCCCCGTGGTAATGAGCATGGCGGGCATCCCGGCGGCCTTCGACCGCTTCAGCAGCTCTTCGGCGGAATACGACTGCCACAACGCCTTATTGGATTTCATAGGGCCGAGCACGTCGCGGATCTTCCATTGGGCGGGATGCCGGGTAATGTCCATGACGCCGCTCATGGAGCTGACCGAGGCGAAGGTGCCGGGATGCCGCAGCGCAAGGACAAAGGAGCCGTGCCCGCCCATCGACATGCCCATGACGCCGCGCTTCGGCAGCACAGGGAAAGCGCGCTCCACATACGGCATCAACTCGCGGACAAAAAAGCTCTCAATGCGGTTTTTCTTCAGATAGGGGCTGTCCGCGTACCAGCCGGTTCTTCCGCATGACGGCGCGATGAACACCAGCCGCTCGCGGGCCGCCAGCTTCGACAGCAGCGCCCCGGCCCGCGTGTTCCAGACGCCCGCATCTTCAAACGCGCCGTGCAGCAGATACACGACGGGGAACCGCTCGCCCGGCTTGCGGTCGGCGGGAAGGAACGCATAACAAGGGATTTTTTCCCCACGGAATGCGGAATCTACAGCGAACGGGATGCCACCCTGCTCCACGGATGCCTCGGCAGCAACGGGCAAAGAAGCCGCCGGGAGGGAAGAAGAAGAAGAAGAAGAAGAAGAAGAAGAAGAAGAAGAAGAAGAAGAAGATGATGATGATGATGATGAAGATGATGATGGCAGGGCCTGAGGCGCGGGACGTTCCACCGCCTTGCCCCTTCCAAGCAAAAGTCCCTTTTCGACGACAGGTTCCACGGCGGCGGAAAGCATGGCCCCGCCGTCCTCGGTCACATGCACCATATCCTTATACCGCAGCCGGACATGACGCCCTTTGCCGTCAACCTTGAATGTCGTGTAGTTGCCCTGAGCGTCGGCGAGCACCTTGACCGTATCCACGAAGACGGCATGATACGTCTCGCAGGCTTCCTGCTGGAGCTTGCTCAAACGGCGGACGCGCGTTGAATACGGCTCCTTGCCCATGACGGGCAGACCGACCCATACGGCCTTGGCCCCTTTCGCCGTAGCCACGGCAAGCAGGCGTTCGGCGCGGCTTCGATAAACCGCCTTCCACGATTCACTGTCGGCATGATGGCGCTTGCGGTTCTCGTCGATGATATCCTGAGGGTCATTGGCCCCCATGCAGATCACGACCATATCCGGGTTGTGCTTCTCCACCAGCTTTTCAAGCTGCGCAGGCCAATCGAAATAGTCCTGACGGCTGAGCCCGGTCGAATATTTGCCTTCGCGCACCACTTCCAGATCCGGACGCTTGCGCAGGGTACGCTGGAGCACGGGCCCGAACCCTTCCATCATCATGGAATCGCCCACAAGCAGCACCAGCGGCTTGCGCCCCGTTTCCGCCCGAACCGGAGGAAGCCCCCCTGTTTCCGGCTGCGCCGCGGGAGTGGCCTGCTCAGGCACGGCTGCGGGAGGGACGGAAGCGGGAACCTCAACGGGAACCTCTTCAGCCGGGGGCTCCGGCTGTACGGGGGAGGCCGCCTCACGGGAAAAATCCGCCAGTGCATCGGCTACGGGCCGCTGCGGGGCCGTGCTCGGAGCAACGGCGGACGGCCCCTCGACGGCCCCGATGGGCTTGTCCGTGTTGAACGCGGCCACCAGCCGGGTTTCCGCCCCCGAAAAGGCGGCGAGGCCCGTCGCTTCGGCTACGCCCTTCACCGCCTGCCCCACGACGGCGGCGGGCGGGAAATCAATGCCGACCCGATCCAGAAAGCTGGAAAAACGCGCCGCGTCCAGAAAAAGCATCAAGACGAAGGCCAGCGCGTACACGGCACAGGCACGGCCGGACGTGAGCGTTCCCCGCTCGGCTCGGAAAGGGTTCTTCATGCACGGCCCCTCATGAAATCAAAACTGGAAATAAATAAAAGGCATGACGCCATCCGGCCCCATCTTCAGGATAAAGCCGCCCACGAGCGCAAGAACCACGGCCTGCACGGCCCACGGCAGGCGCTCCTGCACATCCACGAACGCGGCGAACAGCCTCGCACCAAAAAGCTGAAGCGCCAGCCCTATAAGCGCCGCAGGAATCACCAGCAGCGGGAACCCTTCGCCGGGCTGCCCGAAGACAAAGATACGGCGCAGGATTTCAAGGCTCCGCTCCATGTCTTCCGCCCGGAAGAAGACCCATAAGAAGGATACGAAGTGGAACGTCAGCAACCATGACGCGCCCACGCCGCACCAGTGCAGGGCCGGGCTGGACGTGAACCCATCCGGCCGGAAACGCTTTTTCAGTTCATGGAAGGCATGGACGACGGCCAGCCCCACCCCGTGCATGACGCCCCAGACCAGAAAACGGATATTCGAGCCGTGCCACAGCCCGCCGAGCGCCATCGTGATGATCAGGTTCAGGTAGCGGTTCCCCCGGCGGCTTCCGCCAAGCGGGATATACAGGTAATCGCGGAGCCACAAGGACAGGGTGATGTGCCAGCGCCGCCAGAAATCCTGTATGTTCAGCGCAAGGTACGGCGAACGGAAGTTCTCCGGCAGGCGGAACCCCATAAGCCGCCCCACGCCGACAGCCATGTCCGAATAGCCTGAAAAGTCGCAGAAGATCTGTATGGAATAGGCATATACGGCGGCGAGGATCGTCCACGAGGAATAAAATTCCGGCGATTCGAACACGTCGCGCACGATGTGCTCTGACAGGTAGCTGGCGATCACGACCTTCTTGAACAGCCCGCTGAGAATGAGCGCGAACCCTTCCTGCAAGCCGCGGGAATCCCATGCCCGGTGCCCAAGCTGCGGCAGGAACTGCCGGGCGCGCATGATCGGCCCCGCCATGATCGTGGGGAAGAAGGACACGAACAGCAGCACGTCCAGAAACGCGCGCGGCGGCTCATCCAGGCAGCGGTAATGATCGATGGCGTAGGACAACCCTTGGAACGTGTAAAAAGACAGCCCCACGGGGAACAGGATCTCCATCGAAGGCAACGCATGGCGCAGGATGCCGGTGCCGAACCCGGCGGCGCTTGCCAGCGATTCCAGCCCAAGGATGAGGAATTCGTAATACTTGAAGAACGCCAGCAAGGCCACATGCAGGGCCACGTCCAGCGCGATGATGCCTTTCCGCTTGCGCGGCTGCCCCGAAAAACGGGACATCAGGCGGACGGCCCCCCAGTTGAGCACTGCCACGGCCAGCAGCAACGGGACAAAGGCCATGCCCGCGAGCGCATAAAAAAAGAGGTTGCAGGCGAGCAGAAACGCCCTGTATTCCCCGTCCCTGTCGCGCAGCAGCCAGCCCGCGGCAAGGACGAACAGGAAAAAGGTTGCGAACTCCAGCGTGACGAAATTCATCAGTGCCTATCCGGGCAAAAGGTCATGCGCAAGGGTGCGCGATTTCCACACAATAGCGAAAACGCACGCCCCTTGCAAGCAAACCGCCTCGACGCCCTCAGCTATCCGCTGAGAAACGCTGGCGTTTTCAACATTTCATCGCGGCAGCAGCAGGAACACCGCGCCCCGGTTGTCCAGATAACTGGCCGTGTGCGTCGCCGTTTCGCCGTTGCCGCAGAACAGATCCACACGGTTGCGCTTGATCGCCCCGCCCGTATCCTGCGGCAGGGTCAACGCATTGAACGGGACGCTGTGCTCGCCCCCCTCATCGGGCAGCGTGACGTTCATCAGCGTCAGCAGGCCGTTGGGCAAGACGCTCTGGTCGGTCGCCACGCTCACCCACGGCGTGATCCGCCTCCCCATACTGCCTTTGGAACCCGAAGTCCCCGGCTTGCCGAGCCTGAAAAACACATAGCTGGGGTTCGTGTCCAGCAGCTCCCTCACCTGATCGGGGTGTGCGGCCAGCCATTCCCGGATGGAGAACATGCTCACCTCTTCCCGTTGCAGCAGCCCACGATCGACCATGACCCGTCCAAGCGCCACATATTTGTGCCCGTTCTGCCCGGCGTACAGCACAGGGCGCACCGAACCGTCCTCAAAACGCAGCCGCCCTGACCCCTGAATCTGGAGCATGAAGATGTCCACCGGATCTTCCACCCACGCCAGTTCCAGCCCGCGCCCCCTCAGCACGCCCTTGCAGTCGATGGCGTGACGGGTATGATAAGGGCGCTTTTTGCGCAGATCCGAAGGAGATTTATAGATTGGGTACTGGAAACGCCCCTTGCGGACGTGCGAAGCCGGGATCTCCGGCTCGTAATAGCCGGTGAAGCCGAAGTCCGGGCCGATACGTACCCAGCGGAAGTCCGAAGCCAGCACTTCCGGGGCCTTATCAAGGAAAGGAAGCAGGCGCAGCAAGCGTTCAAGCCCTTTTTCCATCTCGCCGTAGGTGACTTGAAGCGAAGGGTAGTTCACGGCCACACGGGATGCAGGTTTCGCCCGCACGTAGGCAAGGCTCTGCTCCACCGCGAAACGCATATCCTTCCACGAGCGCATGCCTTGCCGGGCCGGATCCAGCCCCCGCGAGAGGCGCTCCGCCTCCGCCTCCGAAACCGGGAATACGCCGGGTGTTTCCAGCGGCGTGACGCGCACGGCCTCCGGCACATCCGGCTGGGCGACATCAGGCCGGGTTGACTTCCCGCCGCATGCGGACAGCAACAAACACAACAGACAAGCCCCAAACAAGGAAAAACGGCGCGGCACGGCGGACTATCCTCACGCAACAGGTTGAAAAACAACAAAGCGTTTGCTGTGTACAGCATCCTCTCACCCGATGCAACGCCTTGCCTTGCCGGGCCCGGCAAAAAAAATTTCTTTTGGGGTAAAAAAAAGCTTGACGGAACGCGCCGTCCGTTATAAACACTCCCTCGTTCTGCGGGAGTAACTCAGTGGTAGAGTGCAACCTTGCCAAGGTTGAAGTCGCGGGTTCAAATCCCGTCTCCCGCTCCATATATTTTTACCCTTGCTCGCCATAAGGCTGGAGCGAGGGTTTTTCTTTGGTTCCGCTTCCTCAAGAGAAGCGTTATGAAATAGATG
>URTO01000120.1 GCA_900550745.1 uncultured Desulfovibrio sp.
TTTAGAAGAATGTACGAAAAAGAACTTCATCTTGAACTCATGTCATTTCATGCGGCTAGGGCTTGATCGGAAACCGGGGTCACAAGGTCAAGCGCGCCCTGCTCCTGCGGAGGATAGTCCATGCGCTTGCCCTTGTAGTCATAGGCCACGCAGATCTGGATCGTATCGAACCCGGACAGCACGTCCAGCTTGGTCAGTGCGATGTCGGTGAGGCCGTTCAGACGGGCGCTCTCGCGCAGCACCGGAATGTCCTGCCAACCGCAGCGGCGCGGGCGGCCGGTGGTCACGCCGAATTCGCCGCCGTTGGTGCGGAGCAGCTCGCCGGTGGCATCATGGAGTTCCGTCGGGAACGGCCCCTCGCCCACGCGGGTGGTGTAGGCCTTGAGAATGCCGATGATGCGGTCGAGCTTGTCCGGGCCCACGCCGGAACCGGCGGCGGCGTTGCCGGACACGGTATTGGACGAGGTGACGAAGGGATACGTCCCGTGATCGATGTCCAGATGGATGCCCTGCGCGCCCTCGAAGAGCACGCTCTTGCCTTCGCCCCATGCCTGTTCAAGCTCGGAGGACACGTCCGTCAGATGCGGGATGATGCGCGGCGCGACGGCCATCACTTCATCGAACACGGCGTCAACAGACAAGGCTTCAACGCCGTACAGCGCCGTGAACAGGACGTTCTTTTCCTTGAGGGCGGCGGCGATCTTCGCTTTGAGCAGGCCGGGATCGGCCAAATCCGAGGCGCGCACCCCCACGCGGGCCACCTTGTCCTCATAGCAGGGGCCGATGCCGCGGCCGGTAGTCCCGATCTTCTGGCCCTTTTCGAGCTTGTTCTCGCGGGCCTTGTCCAGCAGCTTGTGGTACGGCATGATGAGGTGGGTCTTTGAACTGATTTTGAGGCGTTTCGGGGAAACGTCCACGCCCTGCCCGATGAGGGTATCGAGTTCTTCCACGAACACGACGGGATCAAGGACGACGCCGTTTCCGATCAGGCAGATCTTGCCTTCGTGCAGAATGCCCGAGGGAACAAGATGGAGCGCGGCTTTCTTGCCGTCCACAATGACGGTATGCCCCGCGTTGTTTCCGCCTTGAAAGCGGACCACGTAGTCGATTTCCTGAGCCAGAAGATCGACGAACTTGCCCTTTCCCTCGTCGCCCCACTGGACGCCGACGATCACCACATTGGACATGGGTTACTCCTTGATACCTGTATTCACTATGCTTCGCGTTTCCGATCCGTCAGGATCGCTGGGGGGAAACCCGCAACAGTCCATGAAGATCCAGCTTGGAGTCTACAAAGGTTCAGCGGGATCGTCAACGTGAATCGGGCCGAAAAAACGGTTTTCCTGCGTCCTCAGCCTTTTCCGCCGGGCTCTTTGGAGGCATCCGGCTCCGGGCTGCGGTGCGGGCGGAACGGGATGACCGTGGCCTTGCGCCTGGGCTTTGCGGGAGCGGGGGCTTCCTTCGGGGGGGCAGGGAAAAAGCCCGGATCCGCCACGGGCTGCGAGGCCGCGCCGGGATGCACCTGCGCCGACCAACTGTAATTGAAAAGCTGGTTTTTCCACCGCTTGGCCTGAATGAACGAAAGAACCAACGCCGCCTCTTCCCAGCGCTTCGTAGGCTCGAAGTGGGAAACGGCGGCGGCGTACTTGTCCCAGAGCGCCAAAAGGGAAGCCTCGTCCAGCGCATCAAGCTGGCGGGCCATTTTGATCAAAAGCTGTTCCATAAGGGGGGCTTCCTCCTCGAACGGGATGCAGGGGGCGGCATGAGCGCCTCGGCGGCCTTCCGGGCAAGGCGGCGGAACATCCCCGCGCCTCTTCCCTTGCCGCACACCCGCGACATGCTACGCCAATCCGCCGAGGGGTTCAAATGGAATTTGCCCGCCAGCGCGGGTTATGATAGGGGATACCGATCCGCTTTTACCCGACCAACCTCAGGAGACGCCATGTCCAGCCTCAAAGATATGTATCGGACCGTATTGAAGGACACCTTCCCGGACACCATGACCATCACGCTCGGCGACGCCGTGCTCACCTACAAGAAACGCACATGGCACATCGACGGCGAAACCAAGGGGCTGCGTTACGGCGAAAACCCCGATCAGCCCGCCGCCCTGTATGAAATGGAATCCGGCAGGCTCGCCATCGACGGCGTCGAATGGCGCGGGCCGCAGGGCATCATGTCCGCCCTCACCGAAGCGCAGATGTTGCAGGCCGGGAAGCACCCCGGCAAGACCAACCTCACCGACGTGGACAACGGCTGCAACATCCTCCAGTACCTCGCGGAACGCCCCGCCGCCGTCATCCTCAAGCACAACAACCCCTGCGGCGCGGCGTGGTCGAAGGAAAGCGTGGGCGACGCCCTGACCAAGGCCTTCTGGTGCGACCGCATCGCCGCCTTCGGCGGGGCCGTGGTCGTCAACCGCCCGCTCGACATGCAGGCCGCCGACCTCATCGCCGCCAACTATTTTGAAGTGGTCGCCGCCCCCGACTTTGAGGAAGGCGTTCTCGAAAAGCTCGCCTCCCGCAAAAACCTCCGTATTTTCAAGCTGCCTGCTCTCGCCCGCCTCGGCGAACTCGCGGGCGTCCCTTTCCTTGACGTCAAAAGCATGGCCGACGGCGGCATCATCCTCCAGCAGTCCTTCGTGAACCGCATCCGTTCCGCCGAGGACTTCATCCCGGCGGTCGCCACCACCAAGGACGGCTTGACCGTCTCCGCCCGCAAGCCCACCCCGCAGGAAGCCGACGACCTCGTCTTCGCGTGGGCCGTGGAAGCGGGCGTGACCTCCAACTCGGTCATCTTCGCCCGCAACGGCGCCACGGTCGCCATCGGCACCGGCGAGCAGGATCGCGTGGGCTGCGTGGAGCTGGCCATCTTCAAGGCGTACACCAAGTACGCGGACACGCTGGCCTTTACCCGCCACGGCATGACGCTCTATGAGCTCAAGCTCAAGGCGAAGGAAGACGCCGAAGCCGCCGGACAGCTCGCCGCCATCGAAGCGGACACCCAAAAGGCCAAGGGCGGCCTCGCCGGTACGGTGCTCGTCTCCGACGGCTTCTTCCCCTTCCGCGACGGCGTGGACGTGTGCATCGCGCAGGGCGTGACCGCCATCGCGCAGCCCGGCGGCTCCCTCCGCGACTACGAGGTCATCGGGGCCGTCAACGAAGCCTCCCCTCAGGTGGCGATGGTCTTCACCGGGCAGCGTTCGTTCAAGCACTAAGAAGATGGGAAGGGGCCCTTTCAAAATGAAGGAGCCCCCTTCCCATCTCAGGGATTCCATAAAGGCAAAGAGGGCGCGGATGTTCAGGCTACGGCCTTTCCGGGGCCCTTGCGTGTGGCGGAATATCCCGCGGGACTATTCGGTAATGAGGATGTATGACGCCGGGGTTCTTGCATGTGCGGAATATCCCGTGACGCCGCCATCGCCGCCTGCCCGTACAGGCCGGGGCCCTTGCGTGTGCGGAATCTTCTCATAGGATGAAAAGGCCGCCTTTCCCCTGCACCAAAACAATTTTTGGGAGGGAGACGGGAAGGTTTTCGGGGGAGGGAGCCTTTCCCCGAAAAGGTTCCTCCCTCCCCCGGCAACAGAAGGATTTAAGATGGTTCAAGGCTTGGTTCGTTACCCCGGCGCGGGGTGTGTGGTTGAATTCATGCAGGGCAACGCGCCCCAGATCGCATGGGTGCTGGAGGAACAGAACGGCAGGCTCCGCCTGCTGCTTCCGAACCGCCGGGAAACGGCCCTGCAAGCCGCGCGCATCCTGCCGTGGCCCGGCCCGGCCTACGAAAAGAACTGCTCCCGCGACGCGGCGCTGGAAATCCTCGAACGCCACAAGAGCCGCCGGGAGGTCGCCAACGTCGATCCGCTGGAGCTCTGGGAACTGGCGCAGGGTGAAGTGGAACAGGCTCCGGCCCAGTGGTTCGCGGAACTCGCCATGAGCGATCCGGACATGGACGCTGTGGCGGCCTGCGGGCACGCGCTCATGCAGGCCAAGAGCCATTTCAAGTTCAACCCGCCGAATTTTGAAGTTTACCCCGAAAGCGTCGTCGCCGTCCGCATGGCCGAACAGGAAGCCGCCCGCAAGCGTGAAGAGCTCGTCAACAAGGGCAGCGCCTTCATCCGCCTGCTGTGGGAAATCCACCAGAAGAAAAGCACGCAGTCCCCAGAACGGGCCGCCGAATCGCTGGAGCCCGATGTCCGCGAACGGCTGCGCCGCACCATCATGAACCGCATCGCCGATCCAGATACCTCAGAGGACGACGGGCTCTGGAGGCTCATGGTCAAGGGGCTGCCCGACGATCCCTTCATGCCGCTCCACCTCGCGCAGGCGTGGGGGCTCGTGGAGCCGCACCACAACTATTGGCTGGACAGGGCCGGATACGCCCCCGGCAACGGCTGGAGCGAAGGGCACCGGGACGAGCTGGATGCGCTGCTTGCGAAAGCGGAGGAAGACGAACGGCAAGAGCCGACCTTCCCGGACAGGCCCATCATCAGCATCGACGCCCCGACCACCCGCGACGTGGACGACGCCTTTTTCATCGAAGCCCGTCCCGGCGGCGGCTGGAACCTGACGTTGGCGCTGGCCTGCCCCGCCTTCCGCTGGCCCTTCGGGGGGAAGCTGGACAAGGCCGTCTTCAGCCGCGCCACCAGCATCTATCTGCCGGAAGCCACCCACCACATGCTGCCGGAAGCCCTCGGCACCGGGGCCTACAGCCTGCTCGCCCAAAAGACGCGGCCTTCCCTGCTCATCGAATGCACCGTGGGGGCCGACGGGCTCGTGGCCGCGTGCGAGCCGCGCGTCGGCTATGCCCGGCTTGCGGCGAACCTGTGCTATGAGGATTGCGAAACCGCGCTGGACGGCGGGGAGTCCCCGGCATCCCCCTATCTGGGGCAGCTCCGGCAGGCCCTCGAACTTGCGCGGGCCCATCAGGAACGCCGCATCGAAAAGGGCGCCGTCATCATCGAGCGCCCGGACATCGTGATCAGCCTTGAAGGGGACGGCGAAAACGTCACCGTTTCGCTGGACGAAGATCCGCCCGCGCCCAAAGCCCACCTGCTCGTTTCCGAACTGATGGTTCTGGCCAACGCGGCGCTGGCGGCATGGGCCAAGGAGCACGGCGCCGCCCTGCTCCACCGGACGCAGGACGTCGCCATCCCCAAGGAATTTTCAGGCATCTGGCAGACGCCCCTTGAAATCGCCCGTGTGGTCAAGGCGCTGGCGCCCGCCGTGCTGGAAACCAATCCACGCCCCCATGCCGGGCTTGGGGAAGCGATGTATGCGCCGTCCACGTCCCCGCTGCGCCGCTATCCCGACATGATCAACGAAACGCAGATCATTTCCCTGCTCCGGGACGGCAAGCCGCGCTGGAGCAAGGAAGAGCTCGATGCCCTGCTTCCCCTGCTCAACGCGCATCTCGACGCCGCCGGGCAGGTGCAGCGTTTCCGGCCCCGCTACTGGAAGCTGCTCTATTTCAAGCAGCAGGGCGACCGCTGGTGGCCTGCCGTCATCACCGACGAAAACGACGCCTTCGTCACCGTCAACATGCCCAAGGAACAGATGATCGTCCGGGCACGCCGCCAGTTCTTCGGCGAGCGCGCGCATCCGGGGCAGGAGCTTGAAATCCGCCTCGGCAAGGTGCATCCTCTGCAAAACGACTTCCAGCTTCTGGAAACCAGAGAAATCTAAGGAAACGCCATGTTCGACATCCTGTGGATATGCCTTACCTACTGCATCGGTTCCGTCCCGTTCGGCCTGGTCTTCGCCAAAACCTTCTGCCGCATCGACCCCCGCACGGCCGGGAGCGGCAACGTGGGGGCGACCAACGTAGCGCGCCTCTGCGGAAAGGCATGGGGGGCGGCCACGCTTGCCTGTGACCTCCTGAAAGGCGCCATCCCGGTCTTCGTCGCCATGCAGTATTCGACGTCGGAGCTCGTCTGGACGCTCACGGCGCTGGCGGCGATCCTTGGGCATCTCTACTCCTGCTTCCTCGGCTTCAAGGGCGGCAAGGCGGTGGCGACCTCCATCGGCGTGCTTATCCCGCTGGCGTTCTGGCAGCTCCTCATCGCCGTCTGCATTTGCCTGTTCCTGATCTGGCGTTCCGGCTTCGTTTCGCTCGGCTCGCTGGCCCTCGTAACGGCCATGCCCATCCTGCTGGCCCTTTCCGGCAAATTCAGCCTCCTGCCGCTCTCGCTGATCATCCTCGCGCTGGTCTTCTGGAGCCACCGCGAAAACATCCGCCGTCTCGCCAAGGGCGAGGAAAAGACGTGGATTAAGAAGTAAGTGATTATGGAATCGGGGGAAGGGAGGAGGAACCTTTCTGGAGAAAGGCTTCC